>JBFHIK010000347.1:0-3305 GCA_041596555.1 Methanosarcina sp. | reverse complement strand
TCAAGAAAGGAAAAGGAAAAGGGAAAGGGAAGGATGTACAGGCAGAAGAGGTCCCTGTCAGGCTTCCCCCAACTGCTCTCCGAGCAAAATATTTCTCGCGCCTGCTTGCCATCACAGAGGAAAAGGATATAGGAGCCTTTGAAAGGGAAAAGCGGGAACTTATGCGGGGAGCCTTGAGGTTCAGGGTAAGGGAACTCAGAGACGCAGAAGAACTCGCAAACCTTTCCGCCCAGATAAACAAGCTCAAGAGGGAAGCCTACGAAGACCGCAGGTTAGGGGATGTTTCAAGGCAGCACAAGCCCAGAGTCTTCGGGGAAATTGAATGGCTCCTTAAACTTCAGGCTTTAAATTCCCTGAAGTACTACGGTGAGCACATTTCGATGCCCGAGAAGAATAAAATTTTAAGGACCCTGGGATTCGACCCTGATATCAGGAAGATGGATAGCTACAGGCTCAAGTGCCTGAAAATTGGTTCTGCCCAGAAGACGATTCCGGAACTTGTCAAAGTTCTCGGGTTCGTAAGCCGCCTATCATCTTCCGAAACCTACCAGTTCCTTGATAAAAAGAAAAAAGAGCAGTGGAAAAGGGAGTTTTTGCCTGCAATCTACTGGGGTTTCTGCTTTATTGACGATTCCCCGGAACTCAGGGAGCTTTTCGAGTCCACGGAATGGGACAGGCGGGTCAAGAATATTATCCGGCAGAAGTAATCTGATGGTTCCTGATTAATAGGTTGATATTATTCAGAACATCCTGAGATGGATATCTTTGTTTTTCTCTTCTACACCTTGAGGGCTGAAGCCGGCTCGCCATCCACGCAAGACAAATAATAACAGGCGAGTTCATGCTTGTATTAAGAGGAACTGAATACGGAAATGTTTTCCTGACCCTACAAACACTTCCCTGGAACCCGGAAATCGAATTAAAATTCATAAATATGACTTAAAATTCATAAATAAGACTTAAAATTCATAAATAAGACTTAAAATTCATAAATAAGACTTAAAATTCATAGATACATATAAGCGCCTCCGCCAGCTTGTCTGGCGGCACTGTAAAAAAAGCAGAAAAGAGTAAACCAAATGATGAAGAAACTCTATAATTATTCTTAAGGTTGAATTTGATTTATTCATTTCCTGTTTTTACGCCTTCTTCAATAGTTTTTACTCCATGATCTATTCTTATTTTTTCTCTTCTTTTTCTTTTACTTCTTTTAGGGAAACGCCGCTCTCCTGCGTCGAGCGTGACAAGAATGGTTCGAGGTAGCGAATATGGTTGTACTGATAACAATTATTTGTAACGTATTCTATTTTATTCCACTTGAATGCAGCTTACCGCTATAATCATAACTATATTTTTACAGAACCCTATATTTTTACAGAACTTTTTTATGCACATTATTTGCTTGTTCTTTGTTAGGTTCTTTAAAGTATTCAAAGTTCCAAAGCGGAATTCCTTCTATATCTCCTTTTTCAAGATGTTCCAGCTCATGGGATGCGCTATATGCCGGGGTGCCTTTCAGTAATATGCGTTTTTTCTTTAACTCCCTGATTCTTATTTTTCTGAGTTCCGGATTTACCTCTGCAAGTATCACCCTTTTAGCCTGCAGGGTTATATGGTAAGGTCTTTTAACCAGTTCTCTTTCTTCTCTTGTTCCACACTTTTCCAGCCTGCAGATGGCTCCTTCTTCCTGTATGATTTCAGGATCGATAAAGAGGTATATCTTTTCCAGAGTGTAGCCGGTCTTGTTCTCCTCATTATAGTAAGTGATCACGTCCTTTACTGCAATGCTTTTTGTTTCTTCGGAGGCATAACTCCAGGAACCTCCTGATTTCAGCGAAAGCAGAAAAGGAAGAAATAGCTCCTCTTGAATTTCAAAACTGGAAATTATATTTTTCTCCTGGACTGAAAACTTGAAAATCGCCCGAATTTCTTCAGCATCAATATTCGTGTCCCCTTCTTCATCCATATTCACGTCCCCTTCCTTAAGAGTTTGAATCTCGAAGCCTATTTATTTTTCCTTTCTAAAAAAGCAATATTAAGTTTTGGGATAAACTCTGTCAGAACGTGATTGCTGAAAAATATGAAAAAAATGTACTTCCAGGGGGTAAACAAGGATAGAGGAGTATGCAGCCTCTTATCCTTTGCTCATGCAGTGATAGAATGAATGAAACCTTACAGGAAGAGAAATAAAGAAAAGTAATAAATGACGGCTGGTTAGTAATGCTGACCGGTTAATATATCTGCCCTTGACAGGATTTACCTTATAGAGATGATATGATGGCTCAAATTATCGTTGATCAGAATCGCTGCACAAGGTGCGGCATTTGTGTAAAGGTATGCCCTTCAGGCATCATCGATCCCGTTGATGAGACTCATCTTCCGCAAGTACAGGAAACAAATGCGTTACGCTGTCTCTACTGCGGGCACTGTGAGGTATTCTGCCCGTCTGATGCTCTCACCCTGAACCTTCACCCTGACGAAAAAGTTCCCCTTCCGGCTGGTGCTGGCAATATCTCTCCGGAAGACATAGCATTTTATCTCAAGAAACGCAGGTCTGTGCGGCATTTTACCCGAGATCCCGTTCCAAGGGAGAAAATCCTTGAAGTCCTCGATATTGCCCGCTACGCTGCGTCCGGAACCAACGCCCAGCCTGTGCAGTGGCTGGTCGTCCATGATCCGGAGAAAGTCAGGAAGATTGCCGGGCTCACAATCGAATGGATGAAGAGCCTTGTGAACACCCCTCACCCGATGAGCGGTTACGTACCTGCACTTATTTCGGCATGGGAGCAGGGGTACGATGTCATCTGCCGGGACGCTCCACACCTGCTCTTTGCCCACATCCCTGAAGAAAGCCCGATTGCACCTGTCGATGCTATCATCGCCCTCACCCACTTTGATCTTGCTGCACCGGCATTCGGCATCGGCACCTGCTGGGCTGGCTTTGTTGCTGCAGCTGCCATGTTCTACGAACCTCTCCAGAAGGAACTCGACCTGCCTGCAGGACGAAAGTTTGCCTATGCAATGATGTTTGGCAACCCGAAATACAAAGTGTATGGAATCCCTCGCAAGAAGCCCCTTGAGGTTATGTGGAAGTAAGGCCTGAACGTTTTTGAGAGACTTGAGGTATTTTGGGATGTTTTGAGGGCCGTTCAGTTCCTTTTCCTCATTCAGTTCCTTTTCCTCAAGTACTCAGGAGCCTGCGGGATTTTGTGCATCATGCCGTATGACCTGCCAGACGGGTAGTATTCTGCACCGAGCTGAATTTTGCCCGCCGTTTTTTCGTCTGTCATGTATTCAACAAATGC
>JBFHIK010000346.1:0-3307 GCA_041596555.1 Methanosarcina sp. | reverse complement strand
CCAGAGATTTATATTTTCCTGATCATAAGGAAACTTTAGCTTCAAATCCTATTATGCGGTTAATTTATATGTATGATTATTTTAAAGGAGAAATGGTGATTTTATGGACCTTGAAAAGATTCTGAAAGACACTTTTAAAGGAGAGACCACTGAAGTTGGATGGTATCTGGCAATGTCTAAAGTTGCTGAACAGGAAGGGTTTGCAGATGTTGCAGTTTACCTTCGCCAGATAGCAATGGACGAAGCCTGGCATGCCACAGAAGTGGCTGAAATTATGGGGCTCGTAAAAAGCTCGACTATTGAAAATCTTGAAATGATGCTTGAAGGGGAAAGCAAAGCCGAGGTCGAAAAAGCCGAAGCTGCAGAAATTGCCCGAAAGGAAGGTAACACCAGAGCTGCCCTTTTCTTTGAAAGGGCGTCCCTTGATGAAGCCCGGCATAAAGCAGGTCTCAGGGGCTTTCTGGAAAGGATAAAAAAGCAGCAGTAAAAACTATAAAACGGATCTCTTGATCCGTTCTTTTCCATTGTTTTGAAACCTTATTTGATTTCTGTTTCTATAGGTCCGGTACTTCTATTTACAATCTGCCAGATTCTTTTTGATAACTCTGAATACTGGGCTTTTGAGTCCCCTGTTTTCTGGATGAAAGAATTTGCACCATTTTCTATTGCCCGGCACATAATTTCTTCTCCGAATCCCGTAAATAGAATGAAAGGAATGTTGATTCTCTTATCACGGATAGTCCTCAGGAACGTGATACCATTCATAAAAGGCATATCATAGTCCGAGACTATCACATCATAAGAGGCTGTCTCTAACATCTTTAGAGCTTCTCCTGCAGAGTCCACAGTATCTGAAGGTATATCGTGGAAAACTTCTAAGAATGTCTTAGACAGCTCTAAAAACGAGGGGTTGTCATCTACAATCAATACTTTCATTGGGGGATTCTCCATGCGTTTAAAACTCAATATTCTATGTACTGACATCAATTATGAGATAATGTCCAAAAGTTTGTGACTGGTCCTTAAATTCAATACTTTTCCACACTTATATTAAATTACTTAAGCGAAAAATTGTCTCAAAGCAAAAAAGATGTTCAGATTAAAAATTTCAAAAGTAGTATGGGGTTCTATGTTTATCCATTTTTCCGGATCAACCTTTAAAACTCTATTTTAGTTATTCGCTTAACAAATTAAATTCTAAACTGATAGAGTTTGCTCAATAGAGTTTGTTCAACATTGTTTTACATTATGTTTTGGATTCTACCCCTGTCTGTTAATGTCCTCAGGCGATCCAGCCAAGCCCTACCAAACCCCCTACTAAAAACCCCTACATGACGAGACTACAAAAATCTGATTATAGAGACTTCAAGCTTAAAGAAAACCCTGTCCTGGACTTCTAATCTGTCTATTAGCTGTCAGCCAGGTATAGTGCTTGATTTTGTATTTCAAGTGTGTAAACCCTACTTAAAAAAAGAGCTATAGTGGGCTTGAAATATTTTATGTCAAACTATTTTTTGCTTGGAAACAATTTTTTGTATAATTAATTTAATATAATTTCTTCTATTAGTATGTGCTGGAGTTGGGAAATAAAATTGGGGGATACAGTAGATTCAGCGCCTCTGGGGTTCTTCTTGCATTACATGCTCTGAAGATTCGTTATCAAGTTTAAAAATAAAAATTAAAGGGGTTTTACAAATGGAACATCTAAAAACATGTCCAAAATGCAATGCTAAACTTAAATTGAGTACAGATGGTGAGACTCAGTACTGTGTCATTTGTAAGTACTGGACAAAACTAGGTACTGCAAGACTCGATTCAATAATGATTTACGCATGAGGAATCTGCATGAAGAAGAGCGGGATTTAAAGTGGGATTTTTCTTTCATTTCCTGCTATTCAAGCTCAAAAGAAGAAAAGTAAGGAAGAAAAAGTGATGTTAAGTGGCTTTAAGTTTCTCTCAATTCTTCCAATACTTTGGGCAGTGCATCAACAGGTTAAGGTTCATAACCCCTCAACAGGAAACCCGTTATCTCTTTAGATTTAGTGGGTATTTGACTTGAACCACACCTTTTGTCCCTCTTTAATGGGTTTAAAATTAGCTCGATATCTAATAACTTACTTATCTTATTTTTCAACATCAATAGGTTTGAAACGAAAAAAAATTGTATTGAGTTATGCAACGATACAATTTATATTGTTTCGGGCAATATATTATCTGGTCTGGCACTCGCTTTTACGGGTCCAGACGTTTAAACCCTCGAATCCGGAAGGGTGCCGGGTTATCGAGGTTCTGTAGTTATGGAGGGGGTCTAATTTCATGGGGCTAAAACGGGTTTACATATCCGTTTCTTTACGGGTCAAAGATATTGCTGGGAAATTTCAACCTGTTCATTAATCTCAGTTTTTGCTCCGATGTCTGGACATTAGCTCAGGCTAACTGATAATTAGGTCCTGAATAAACCTGAAACTATTTAATTAGGAGAGTGTAAAAATATGGTAAGCAAAGAATACGTTAAGGGCGACCTTCCTGAGAAAGCTGCAATCCTGCAAAGAGATGGAGAAACCTATGCAATTGCTCCCCACATTCCCGGAGGGATAGTCTATCCAAAAACCCTCCGAAAGATAGCAGACATTGCAGACAAATATGGGGCAGCGGCTTTGAAACTTACCTCGGCCCAGAGAATTGCAATTGTAGGGCTCAAAGAGGAAGATCTTGATTCAGCATGGGCTGAATTGGATATGAAACCCGGAGCTGCAATCGGGCTCTGTGTCAGGAGCGTCAAAATCTGTCCCGGAACTACATTTTGCAAGAGGGGCAAGCAGGACGCTGTCGGGCTTGGTTTGAAACTTGATGAAAAATATCATGGCATGCAGCTTCCTTCCAAATTCAAGATGGCTGTTTCCGGCTGTCAGAATTCCTGTTCCGAACCGATAATAAAAGACATAGGAATCATGGGCACGGGAAAAGGCTATACTTTGACTGTCGGAGGAAGCGCAGGGCCGAGTCCAAGGCTTGGGGATGTGGTGGCGAAGGACCTTTCCGAAGATCAGGTGCTGGACCTCGTTGAAAAGATAATTAATTTTTACAAAGGTTATGGGAAGCCGAAAAGGCTCGGAAAAGTACTGGATGAGATAGGGATTGAGAAATTCAAAGAAGAGGTAGGGCTGTAAGCATATCTCTAATTGTGAGTTAATCTCAGTCGAGCTAGTTTCAAATGGACAAGTTTCAAATGGACAAGTTTCAAATGGACAAGTTTCAAATGGACAAGTTTCAAATGGACAAGTTTCAAATGGACAAGTTTCAAATG
>JBFHIK010000345.1:0-3318 GCA_041596555.1 Methanosarcina sp. | reverse complement strand
TTATATTGATGGTAAGTTATTTATCTACTTCCTCAGTATTTTATTCTATGAAAAATTATGATCCTGTTAAGGTTATCTATGCAGTTATAATCACACTGGTTTCTTTATATGCCTTATATATAACATCCGCTTTTTATTATGTCCTTATTCTCAGCGCTCTTTTTGCTTATGTTACCCATCCGGTGTACTCTTTTTGTTTCAGATTCGTAAAGCGCAAGCATACCTGTGCCATGATCCCGCTTGGTGCAATCGTCCTTCTTATAGTATCCTCCGGCATTATGGCAGTGAAAGCTTTAATGAATGAGATCTCAAGAATTTTAGAAATTCCCAATACCCTTAATGGGTTTGCAAACATGGATCTCAGGCGGATAGTCGGGCTTTTTGAGCCTTTTATCCAGACCCATCCCGGGAAACTGACTGAAAGCATCGGTGCATACTTTAACTCCCTGGTAACGGATTATGTTCCAGAAATCCAGAATAATATATTCCAGATCTCAACTGGCCTTTCGATCCTGATTGTAGAGCTGATCGTAATTATTGTCCTGACCTATTACCTTCTTGTAGAAAGCGAAACTATCGCAACCGAACTTCCGAATCTCTTTCCGGACAGGAAAGTGGGGGTTGTATTTCTCAGGGAGCTCAATTACATTTACCAGAGCCTTTTCATAGTCTACTTCCTGACCTGTCTCCTGACCGGCATACTCGGGGGAGTCCTTTACTGGGTTCTTGGAGTACCTTATCCTCTGATCTGGGGAATTATAACCTTCATAATGGCTCTCCTGCCGGTTGTCGGAGCAGGCACGGTCTACGGTCTCCTTGCCCTTTACTATGTCCTCATACAGGACTTTTTTACAGCAGGAGCCCTGTTTTTCCTTGGGATCATCTTCCTGAGCCTTGTCCCTGACTTTGTCATAAGACCAAGGCTTGCCAGAAACCGGGCTGAAATCCACCCGGCAATTACTCTTGTCGCCTTTGCAGCTCCTGTCTTCGTTATCGGCCCGATCGGAGTCATCATAGGTCCTCTTACATACGGGTTTTTGCTTGCAGCCTTCAGGACAAAAAAAATACTTGGGGCTCCCCCGGTCCAGACAGGGAGTTCAGCTGCAAGCTTAATTGAAGATTCGGTTGAAAGAACAATAGAAAAAACAGTTGAAAGAACGATCGAAAAAACAGTTGAATTACCGGTTGAAAAATCAGTTGAAAGGTCAGTTGAGGCTTCCAGTGATCACATTTTTAGTCCGGAAGTTAACCCATGGCATGATAACGAAAAAGCGTTATGAGCCTTACCTCTTGAAAAAATAAATGTTCATATGTTTTATAGATACTTTTATATAATATAACCGTCTCGTAGTTGCATTAAAAATAAAGATACGTATAATCTGTTATTAAAAACTCATTTTTGTTTTTAATCAAGAACTCTATACAATCTTATTTTTAAACTATTGACTATCCGCTATAAGCGGAGGTGAAACGAAAATGGCTTTTAATGACAGAAATTTCAGAGGGAATTCCGGAGGTTTCCGCGGTAACAACGGTCCCAGGGAAATGCACAAAGCAACCTGTTCTGATTGCGGTGTTGAAACTGAAGTGCCTTTTAAACCTGACCCAGAAAGACCGGTCTACTGCAGGGACTGCCTTCCTAACCACAGGACTCCCAGAGAGAACCGCTATTAAGTGTTATCCGTGTAATTGAGTTTACATAAACACTTCATTAACAATTTTAACTTTTCTTTTTTTGGTTATGTGTCCCTTTTGTTAGGTATCGCTTATTTTATGGGTTTTAGCAGCTAGTTTCGCTTAAGCGGACACCAGGGGTGCTAATAGTCGTTTTATCCGGCAGACTTGTACCTGTTATGTTTGAGAAAAGCCAGAGAAGTCCGGAATAATCAGCTTATTTTTTGAAGAAAAGATTGCGTCCCCACCTGAATCCTGGAAGTTCCGAATACTTATAAGAGATGCTTTTGTTTTTGGGAAGAGGTTTGAGGTACTTGACTCATAGGCTGTGAGTTTTTGTATAATCTCTTTATTTATGGGGTAGTTTTTCGGAGTGGATGTTGAAGTAGGTTTGGAATAGGTGTTTGCTAGTTTGGTGTTGAGAGATGAGAACGCAAAATATACTATGTATTAACTATATATATTATTTTCAAGAACTAATCTTGTTTAATCTTTATATCTATTAGTTCATTAATATAACATTTCATTACAGATATAATTTTATATCTTTACAAGAATCATGTGCACCTTCTTACTCAACCGGGGATGTCAGTAGAAATATATTTAGTTGAATTTTTAAAAAGTAATATATATTACTTAATCCAATTTTTATTTAATATTTTGATGTTAAATTATTTTTTTATATTTAATCTCATTATATATTTATCTTTAATATCATTATTTTTTAGCTTTAATATCATCCAGAAACCTGAGGAGGAAGAGGCATAAATAAACTTAATTTTATTTTGATGCTGATTATTGGGATATTGATCACAGTAAATGCTGCTGATGCCAGGCCAGCGGGTACTATAATAAAAGAAGGTGTACTGACATATCCTTCAGTGCCTTATATGACAGAAGACCCTCTCCTTAACCTTGAAAGTTGTGGAGATGATTACAAGACACAAACATCAGGCAACTCTTTTAAAAATATATTTTCAGGAGAGGAATACCTTTGTTTTGATAACAACAACGAGAATATTATTTCCGGAAACCCGGGTGATAGAAACCTCTGGACCTGCCAATCTTCTCTTCTTTCTAATTATTATGACTACAATAAGGAAATACTGCAGCCTGATTTGTTTTTCTTTGCTGTTCAACTTCTACTTCCCCCAACCTGAGAACTTTATCCCCTCCATTCGATGAGGTTTCTCGCTAACCGCCACAACTTTTGTCTCTAAAACCTGGTAGAATTCAAATTACACTCAATGGTATTCAATAAATTAGATTCAAAATCTTTTGTCAATTTCGACAGGGTTTAAGGATAAATTTAGACGGATTCCAAAAAACAGCTGTTCAGGCTCCCTGATTAATGCAAAAATTATGCGTTCCAGAAACAGGCAAAACAAAAACAGGCGTATGCATGTATTTTTTCAAATCGAATTCACTGGACTCAGCGTACTAATTGGACTCATCGAATTCCTGGGCTCATCGAATTCCTGGACTCATCGAATTCCTGGACTCATCGAATTCCTGGACTCATCGAATCCCTTGCTGAAAAAGAATATGAAAAAATCTTAAAAATCGGTTTATTTTTTGAAGGAAAGATTGCGTTCCCACCTGAAAATGTCTGGAAGTTCCGAAAGGCACTAAGAGATTGTTGTT
>JBFHIK010000344.1:0-3327 GCA_041596555.1 Methanosarcina sp. | reverse complement strand
GTAACAACGGAAGCCTTTGGTCAGGCTACTGAGGTGAATGCTTTAGACCCGGACCTGAATACTGAGCAAAAAGTGTCTGACCGTCATGAAAGCCAGATTGTGATGGGAATTTTGGGCGGAGCACAGGGGGTTTTCTCATATGCATATAAATATACAGCCGATACTCCAAACTATGCTGGCTGGGTCAACTTTAAGCCGAAATATGAACAGGTCTGGCCCTGGATAATGGAAGGCAACCGGACACTCCTGACAACAAACGTTGCCAGTGGAAGGACAAATATAACTTCGGACCCGGGAGGCAGAATCGATGCGGTTACAGCTTACATATTTACCGATGCGGACGGCAGAAAATTAGTTGCATCATCAAGTATGCTTGATTTTACCGAAGCAAACGGCACAGCAAATAATGCAACAATTACCGGCATGCCAGATGGGACGTATGATGTCTTATGGGAGAACAGAACCGTGACTGTTGCTGATGGAAACATCAAAGATACCTGGCAGCCATACGAGTACCACTTCTACCAGTTAAAAACGGAGGATACGGAAGGATAACACAGATAGATAACACAAACGGAGGACGCAATCAGATGACCCCGCTACCGGATAAGCTCTAAATGCCACAAGCGGTACGGTTCGTTTTCTTCCACCGGGGGTCGGCAGGTTACTATCTTTGCCGACTCTCCCGCTTCCGGCAAACTGTTTTAAAAATGAACGGGGAAATACCAGCTATGTAGCCAGTACTACTTCTTCTGTAATAAATTCATTTTGGAAATAATATCAACTGACTATTAAGGGACAACTACGGCACGGAAAGGATCAAAAATCAGAAGCATTTTTAAATATAGTCCTTAATGCTTAACTACGAGTCCTGCCCATTCACCACAAGCAGATCTTGCTAATTATTATATACCTATAAGCCACGTAAAATAAAACGTCTATTGAGGAATCTTGATGAACGAGCCGCTAAAAACAATAAGGGAAACAAAACCCCTGATTCATCATATCACTAACTGGGTAACTATTTACGACTGCGCAAATATGACAAGAGCTTTTGGAGCGCTTCCTGTAATGGCGCATGCCCCTGAAGAATGTGCTGACATGACAAAGATCTCGTCAGCTCTTGTGCTCAATATCGGAACCCTGACCTCCGAAGTCATAGATTCCATGCTGCTCTCCGCTGCCGCTGCAAACGAAAAGAATATCCCTGTGGTACTCGATGCAGTCGGCGTCGGGGCTACGAAATTCAGGGACGAAATGGCTGCAAAAATCCTTGCTTCGGTCCACATCGACATCATCAAAGGCAACTACTCAGAAATTGCGAAACTGGCAGGCGAAAAAGCTGAAACAAAAGGGGTTGAAGCAACCTCGATTAATGCTGACCCCGAGAAAGTTGCAAAAGCATTCGCAAAAGCAGAATCATGCATAGTGGTAATGACAGGAAAAGAAGACATAATAAGTGACGGAAACAGGACCTTTATTGTAAAAAACGGGCATGAACTGATGGGGTCAATTGTCGGGACCGGCTGCATGGCTGCCTCAATAATCGGTTCATTTGCTTCGGTTAATCCGGATTATTGCGACGCCGCCAAAGACGCTTTATGCTACTTTGGAGTTGCAGGAGAACTTGCAGCTGAAAAGTCAAACGGGCCTGGAAGTTTTAAGGTCCACCTCTACGACGAAGTGTTCAACCTTTCAGATGAGAAAGCACAGACTATGAGGAATGTCGAAGAAAGATGAATCCGGAAAAAGGGACTTCCGGCGGTTTGCTTATATGGTCTGGATACTGTTCGGGCACCCCGAATTGTATCTCCCCATCATTTCCATCCCGCGCCCCTGAGATTGGGGCCGCCACCTTTGAAAAAATGAGACTCTAAATATCAGGCACAGAAAAACCGATTATCACAATATCAACAATTTACGAGTTGGCTATTTAATTAATTTTAAAACACATATGCTGGACGGATTTAAGCATTATGAACCAGAAAAACTTCAGCCAGAAAAATTCCCTTTTAAATGAAATTGACTTTTATCTTGTGACAGACTCCGGGCTCTCGAAGAAAGGAACTTTATCCGATGTAAAGGAAGCAATTGAAGCAGGCTGCAAGATTATTCAGTACCGGGAAAAAAATAAGAGTACAAAAGAAATGGTCGACGAAGCAGCCGAAATCAGGAGAATCTGCGGGGATAGAGCAATATTTCTTGTAAACGACCGGATTGACGTTGCTCTGGCAGTTGATGCGGATGGCGTTCACATAGGCCAGGACGATATGCCAATTGAAACTGCAAGAAAACTTCTGGGAGCGGATAAGATAATCGGCCTTACTGTCCACAACGTTGAGGAAGCAATTGAAGCAGAGATAAGTGACGCTGATTATTTAGGTCTGGGATCCATCTTCGACACCTCAACAAAAAAAGATGCAGGAAAGGGAATCGGCCCTGCCAGCATAAGGGACGTAAAAAATGCGATAAAAATTCCAGTCGTCGCCATTGGCGGAATAAACAAAGAAAACTGCATACTCGTGGTTGAAAATGGAGCTGACAGCCTTGTTGCAATTTCTGCCGTCGTTTGCAGCGACGATGTAAAAAGGGAAACCAGAGAGTTTATTGATATTATTCGGGAAATAAAAAATTCAAGCCGACCATAATCAGCCAGTAGATATATTCCCGGAGCTCAGGAACTTGAATCTTCCATTTTTCTCTTCCTGTGCCGTACATGGGTGGAGCCGGCCTGTTAACAGATAAATACCTTTTTTGACCTGAAGACCATTTTTCAAATTCCCATAATATAGAACGCCACCGCCAGCTTGTCTGGCGGCTCTGCAAAAGAAGCAGAAAGTTATAAGTTTCTCCTGTTACTTTTACATGTTAGTTCCTTGAAAAATAGAAGGTCGATTTCACATACTGGTTTGTTCCTCTTCTTTTTTCTATTTTTTGGGACTGCCGCTCTCCTTCGTCGAGCGTGAAAAAAACGACTCAATAAAGCGAATAAGGTTGTATGGGTTGAGAAATCTTAAATCAGCCATCTTGAGCGCAGTGAAAAGGACCTCGTGCTGTTTCACTTGCAGTGAAACTCCCAGAAAATCTTCGATTTCCTGTGATCCGAAGCGAAACTCAGGAGGCGAAACTCGGGCAGGACAGGAATGACCCGATACGGAGAATATGGTTGTATGGGTTTAGAGCTTTTAAGTGAACTACCACTCAGCTAAAGACTGAGTGGCTTCTTGGTTCATTCCTCCCTCTTTTGAGGGCAAGTCCCCAAGCTCATCCCCGTAGTTCCTACGGTGTCATAATCCAATTAGATTTTGATCTATTAGTGCAAATTTT
>JBFHIK010000343.1:0-3328 GCA_041596555.1 Methanosarcina sp. | reverse complement strand
TCTTGATAACTTAATCTTGATAACTTAATCTTGATAACTTAATCTTGATAACTTAATCTTGATAACTTAATCTTGATAACTTAATCTTGATAACTTAATCTTGATAACTTAATCTTGACAACTTAATCTTAATAACTTAACCTTGATAACTTAATCTTAAGAACTATTACTTACCGTACACTTTTATGTGTTCGATTTCCAGGTCGAAATTTCCTTTCTGTCCGGCAATCATAAAACCAAAGGATATGATATCTTCGGGGTTTAGAGGGGCAGTGTTTTCCACGTATCTGCCTCTGAAGAAAGGACGGAACTTTCCAAAAGGAATTGAAACATCTATCTCCTGCCCTTCCCGGGTTTCAAATACATACTGGTAAAGGAACCCGTCGTGGTGCCTTTCGGTCTTCATGTTAAGCCTGTAGGTCTTTCCGTCCCCTTTTACCCGGAGCAGGACGCCTTCAAAGGCATTAAGGTCAAATGTATCGTTTTTAGAGCGTACGGAGGCAAAGCCCCGCAGTTCCTCGTCCAGTTTTACCTCCCCTTTAAAGTGGGCCTTTCCTCCAGAATAAACCAGCTGGCTTCTTGAAGCTCCACCCATTACCCTATCGTCCATACTGACCCATTTAAGGATTTCCGCCGGGTTTTTGAAATCAAAGACAAACATATTCTACACTTCTTTATGTTTATTCGAATTTTTTCGGCATTGTAACTATTTAAATATATTTGTTTTTAGTTACCCTTTCCAGCTGTCCTTTTCAGCTGTTATATAGATAAAATACCTCTCATGATCTCGAATATTGAGGGGATTTTTCCGGATTAAGAGATGGAGCTGTCTATCACCTGAAGCGTGGAAGGATAAGGGTCGTATCGCTACCTTCTATTATTTTTGCTCCTTCTTTTTCTTCAAGTTCAGCTCTGACTTTTAAGGGTACTTCTCTGCAGAAGCATTTTCTAAGGTCCAGCTGAGTCATCAGTTCGTGACAATCAAGGCTCATAACGAGGTCTTTATATCCGTCAGAATTAATGTCTCTGTATTCCATAGCATACGGCTCCACTTCTCCTGTTGACTTTACTGAACTTACCGTTACTGAGTTTTCCAGTATTTTTTCAACATCCAGTTCGGCCGATCCCAGGACTGCAATCTTAATACTCCCCAGCTCCATTGTTTTTACACAGTTGATATTTCTGTCAGGATTGACTCTGATTTCTACATCCAGAACATCTTTCTGTCTGTCTCCTCCCTGATCGGAAACAGACGATTCCGAGCTGGCTGCAGGAGATGCTGCGGTGGCTATCAGTACAAGCATTAAACAGAAACAAGAAATTTTCCAGAATATTGAAATTTTTTGCATATCAGAATTCATTGATGGTCTCCCCCTACATTCCCATAATGAATCTCAAAATACATATATTGGCAGGAAATTATATTATGTATTATATAGTTCTGGCCGAGTAGGCTTCAAACCCGCAGACTGGCCTGGAATAAAAGCTGAGAATTATAAGCAAAATTTATAAGTTTTGTTTCTATAAATTGTATAGGGAAAAAGGTCATAAGCAGGGAGTAGAGTTTTTTCCTGTTGTGGGATCAAAGGCCTACTGCAGGATATGCAGATATCTTGCGCAAAAGCCTACTGCAGGATATGCAGATATCTTGCGGGTTCAAAATATGAGGCTTATCAAAGGCTTAATCAAAAGAAGTTCTACTGAGTAATACTACAAACTGGCGGGGGAATATGACAGACAAGCTCAAAGAAAAGATTTGTGAATACCTTGCAACTCATTACTACCTTAACCTGGCAACCGTAAGCCCTGAAGGAAAACCAATGGCCCATACTATGGCATATGTTTCCAAAAATGAAATCGTATACCTGGCAACCAATAAAAACACCCGGAAAGTCCGGAATATCATGCAAAACCCTCAGGTAGCATTTACCGTCGATGAAGACGAACCTGACTGGTTTGATATGCAGGCCCTTCAGGTCGAAGGCAGGGCATCGATAGTTACCGATGAGAATGAGTTGCGGGAGGTAGGAGAAATCATGGCAGCCAAGTTCCCTGTTTCAGCAGATATGCCGCCTGATCCGGATACGATAATGATAAAAATAGCACCCGAGGTTGTCTATTATCTGGATTACAGCATTGAGTTCGGGTACAGGGAAAACGTAAATTTCTGAAAAATGTTGGAAAAATGTTGATTTCTGAGAATAGGGTAAGCTAAAAACCAACTTTTTTTCTTTTTTTTCGTTTTTCATGCCGCATTTTTTCGAATTCTGGTTTAAACGAAGTTCCAGAAAATAGAAAACAGAAAAAGAAAAAAAATAATAAAAAATAAATAAGATCCTTTTTTCATAAACCCTCAGCAGGAAACCCCCGAGTCTTTAGCTCAGGGGTAGCTCAGGGGTAGTTGAAAAATACGGTTATTCCGGCGGGATCAGTACTTTGTCTATTACGTGGATGACTCCGTTGCTGGCCTCGATATCTGTGGCAGTGACGTTTGCGTCCCCTACTTTTACCCCTTCAGTTGTATTTACTGGAAGGTCGCTTCCTTCAAGTGTTGTTATGGATGTCATTCCCACCACATCAGTGGCCATATACTTTCCTGAGGCAACGTGGTAGGTAAGCACTCTGGTAAGGGCTTCCTTATCTTCGAGCAGGCTGTCAAGCGTACCTTCCGGGAGAGCGGCAAACGCCTCATCCGTCGGGGCAAAGACCGTAAATGGTCCTTCTCCGCTCAGGGTTTCCTCAAGCCCTGCCTCTTTTATGGCCGTAACAAGAGTATTGAAAGAACCTGCGTCTTCCGCAGTTTGAACAATATTTTTATCCGGCATTGTTTCGTTGTCATTTTCACCAACCATATCTTCGGCTTCTTCAACAATACCTCCTGCTCCTTCAGTTACTTCTTCGACCATTTCCTGCGTTTCATTTTCCACTTCCTGTGTCGGGCTTGAACAGCCTGAAGCAAACAGGACCACTGCTATTAGCAATGCTACAATAAGTCCAATTTTCCTGATAATTTTTCCCCCTGTACAATCAAAATATATATTAATTCATATACAGCATTGTATACTTTCACATATGATATGTGCTAATTTTTATATAACCTTATCTGACATTAAAGCAAAATAAAAGCTTCTTTTTAGTTTCTGAACTAAAATAAGGATCAATATTCAAATTCTGAACTAATATGAGTATTTTTTTAATTTTAGTGGTATATTCAAGCTATTTTTTAATTTTAAAGGCTTAAATATGTATATTTTAGAATTTATGCTCTAAAAAGAGTTTTTTTTTAAATAAAGTCTCTAAAAAGCTTTTTTTTATGCCTGGATTTTTC
>JBFHIK010000342.1:0-3330 GCA_041596555.1 Methanosarcina sp. | reverse complement strand
TTGAATCTATATTGAGAACTTCAGCAAAGGAGAGGTCTAAAGAAAGTTTTCATAAAATCCCAGGTTTCATCTCGACTTTATCGTGCTACAGAACAAAATATTAAAAATGCCCTGACCCGTGACAAAACAAATATTGTTTTGATAATATTCTGATTTTTTGTTGATTTTATTCCTCATTCTTTTCTGAATGTTTAACTGTATATTTATAGGTATGTTAGATCAAAAGGTGCTTTTGATGCTGTTTTTTCTTATCTGTTTATATAATATACGAAAATAAAAGAAAGAATGTAAATACTAGTTCTTTCTAAATAAATCCTGTAATTATAGATAAATATTTAATGAAGAATATTTTACTATCGAATGAAAAAAAATCAATAGATAGGGAGGACAAACTTTGAAAATAAGGGTTGTGAGTTCTAGAGAAGAAATCTTTACATTAAATCCAAACGAAAGAATCGTCCACCTGGCTTTCAGGCCTTCGAACAAGGACATTTTTTCCCTGGTCGAGAACTGCCCGAAGATTGAGGTAATACAGCTTCCTAAATCATACAGGCGCACGGTCTCAAAGTCCATAGAAATGTTCCTTGAAATGCAGCGTATCCAGCTCATCGAAGGAGATGTCTGGGGCCACAGAAAGGACATAAACGAATATTACCGTATTCCTACCTCTATAATTGAGGAGATAAAGGAACTGAAGATTGAAGGGAAATCCACTGAGGCCATTGAAGAAAAAGTCTCAAGGGAAAGCAAACTGAACCCTGAAATGGTTGCGTACATCCTCAGAAAAGATGTTACTGCATGAGCCTCTGAAACATATTTTCAGGCTCTTCCCATTTTATTTTCTTCTAACTTTTATTGCTTCATAATTTTAATTATTGTTTTATTTGTATTACTTCTTAAGTCTGACGTTTTTTAATTTTATTACTTTTCAAGTTTTGTTGCTTTTTTATTTATATCACTTTGTATTTTTAATTATTGTTTTATTTTTCTTTTTTTGTATCTTTACACAATGGTGTTTTTTTTAATTTGTAGGCCCCTCAAAACTATCACTAAAAAGCAATTGTATGATGCTTTTGGCTTGATATGTTCTCTAACATGGAAATGTACTCTTTTTTTCAAAGGATCGCCACACGGCTTATATAGATAATTACATCCCAATTTTGACAGTCAAATGTAATATCAGTGAGGGCAGGAACAATATCCTGTCTGGCTTTAATCCCGGGTCAGCACATGGTTTTTTGGATCAAGTGGAAGCACAAATATGAAAATACTGCCCTCTCCAACTTTGCTTTCAACCCGGAGTTTGCCACTATGCATCTCAACAAACTTCTTGACAAGGGCAAGACCCAATCCGGTTCCTTCGTACTCGCGAGTGATGTATCGATTCAGTTGTTTAAATGGCTGGAAGAGTTTATCCATGTCATTCTTTGAAATCCCTATGCCTGTGTCTATTACACTGACCTGGACAAAATTGCCGGAATGCTGTGCTTCGATTGTCACATTTCCTTTTTCTGGGGTGAACTTGATGGCATTGCTTGCAAGATTGTAGAGGATCTGTTTGAATTTGGTTTTATCTGCATCGATCACCCCAAGCTGCGGCTCAACTTTGACATCCAGATTAATGTTCTTTTTTATTGCAAGAGGAGATATTGCCGTTTTAATTTCCTCAATGGCAAGAGAAACATGGAACTTTTCATAGTTAAGTTCCATCTTGCCGGCTTCAACCTTTGAGAGGTCAAGGATGTCATTAATGAGGTTTAGCAGATGTTTGCCGCCCTTTGAAATATTATTTATATATCCGGTCTGTTTTTCATTAAGGCTACCAACCATCCCATCGAGCAGTACATCAGAAAAACCTATGATCGAGTTCAGCGGGGTCCTGAGTTCATGGCTCATGGTAGCCAGAAACTCACCTTTACTCTGGTTGGCAGCCTCAGCAGCCAGTTTAGTATTCAGCAGTTCTTCTTCAGCCCGTTTACGTTCGGTAATGTCCCTGCACACGCAAAAACTCAGTTTCCTCTCTCCAAATATGGCTGCATTTGCATTGATTTCCACGTCAAGGAGAGTGCCATCCTTGCGTCGCTGGCTTGTTTCATGAAGGATTCCTTTATTGTCAGCAAGCTGAAGCATTTCCAGTAATTGTTCACGTGTATAGTGAATATCCCAATCCCACATGTGTAATGTCTGCATTTCCTCATGGGAATAACCAAGCATCTCTGCATATCGCGGGTTCGCATCGAAAACCTTGCCATCCTGGTCGATGATAACTATCCCGTCTCTGGACTGTTCCATAAGGATGCGCCGCCAGCTAACCTCTTTCTCCAGGGCCTCTTCGGATTGTTTGCGTTCGGTAATGTCCTGGATCGTCCCTATGACTACATCTCTTTCAGCATAGTATTCAGCCACGGAGTGTATAACGCGGATATTGCCGTCTTTGTTTCTTCTGATCTTGAATTGCACATCATAGGGCAAATTTCGTTCCACAAGATCTCTGAGTGCTTTGTCCAGCACCGGGCGGTATTCCTTCAAGGGTGCTTTTTGTATCATTTCGATGGTAAGTTGTTTGTTTCCAAAGCCGTATATTCTTCTTGCTTCATCCGAAGCATCTGCTTTGCCGGAATTAAAGTCAATCTCCCAGCTTCCGATGTGTCCGACTTTTTGCGCAGTACGAAGCTGCATTTCTTTTCTTCGCAATTCCTCTTCTGCTAACCTGCGCTCAGTGATGTCATGAACCCTGTAATAAAGTAAATTTTGAGAGTTGAGTGCCATTGGGCCGCTGTAAACTTCGACATCCCGTATCTCACCATTTGCAAGACGGTGCTTGAAAAGAAAGTAATTCCTTTTTTCGTCCGCAGCTCTCTCTGTCTCAGCTTTGACCTCTTCAGTTGACAAAGCATTTACCTGGTCAATTTTCTTGCTGGTTATCTCTTCGAGCGTCCAGCCATAATACTTACATGCCGCTGTGTTTGCATCAACAATCTCGGAATTTTCAGGATTGATGAGGAGGATTACTGCATTTTCTTCCTTAAAAAAGGACCTATAAATATCCTCATTTGTCGAAAAGATATCTTTTGCCCTGCTATACCTGATGATCTCTTCAAGATTATGAGAATGGTCGATCAAAAAACCTTCGTCTCCGAAGGATGATGGCCGATCTGCATTTTGATCGAGCTGAAGCTGTTTTTTATTCATGAGATGTCTCCGATCCTGGTTTTATGCAGGAATTCCATATAATTCCCCTGGGATCTTAACATGTGAATAGGGCATCCTGGAAACGCTACAAAAAATGCCATGTAAGTCGGGTGCGGGGGTGCATTCCCTGAGCACTCC
>JBFHIK010000341.1:0-3337 GCA_041596555.1 Methanosarcina sp. | reverse complement strand
TCCCCAGAGGAAAAGAATCGCTTAATCTAAAGAAGCCCTGCAAAGTGCCTCTTATAAAGCTGCAAAAATCACGGGTTTTTCAATTTCACTTTTCTTGGTTTTCTCTTAACAAACTTATGAGGGGTAGATTTAAGCAGACCGCCGGCAGGAAAAATATATTTCAAATGAATTGGTGATGGGGGACGATTTTCATTTCGTATTTGGCGGTCCAGTCTTGGATATGTTCAGAAAAAACAGATTCTGTTAACAGGTTTCCACTTGAATTAGAAAACCCTCTCCAGAGGAAAAGATACTGATGCTCTTGAAAATAACCCTGAGAAAGTCTATCAATAGAAGTAAGTCTATCAATAGAAGTAAAACTGATTTGCCTGTAAAAGATTAATCCTCAACCTGTAAAAGCTCTGGATTAAGAAAAAAGTATATTCCAAGTCTAAGGTATATTTAAAAAAGTGGAAAAGAAATAAGTGTTGATGTAACCCAGTTAAGTGTTGATGTAAACTCAGTTACACAAATAACACTTAATATCTGTTATTTTCTCTGGGTGTCCTGTGGTTAGGAAGACACTCTCTACAGTAAACAGGTCTCTCCGGGTCAGGTTTGAAAGGCACTTCGGTTTCAACACCGCAGTCTGTACAGGTTGTCTTGTGCATTTCTCTGGGAGCGCCGAAATTAGAATTAGAATTTCCTCTGAAGTTTCTGTCATTAAAAGCCATATTTGTTTCACCTTTGTTTTTGTTTTAGTTGTTAGTTAATTGTTTTAAAATAAGATTGTATAGAACTCTTTGATTAAAAACAAAAATTGGTTTTTAATAACAGATGGTTATACGTCTCTTTATTTATCAACACACATACATGGCAGTTAAAATATATAAATGTATCTATGGAAATGGAGGTACATTATTTCAACCACCACTATACTTAAAAAACAGTTATCCATACCAAAAATCAGATTAATGGTCTAAAAAACAATCCTGAGAGGAACCGACCAATGAAGTGCAAAACTGATCGGGTTGGAAATAGCTTTTTCTCCTGCATGTAAAGGCTCTCAGGTTTTCAATTTCACTTTTCTTAACTTTATCTTAACAAACGTATTCGGGAGAGATTCCCGCAGACCGCCGGCAGGAAATAAAATATTAAAACTGAATTGAATTATATTGAAAATACAATTCAAGTTTCCATCCTTAGTACCTATAAATACCACTACAGCAGATTAATATCGCGGGTTGCTATAAAAACATTGAAAAATAATTATTTTGAAAAGGTTGGTGTAATAATATGAAAGGATTTGCAATGCTTGAAATTGGGAAAGTAGGCTGGATTGATACTGAAAGACCTTCAGCAGGCCCATATGATGCAATCGTGAGGCCTCTTGCGGTCGCGCCGTGTACATCAGATGTTCATACTGTCTGGGAAGGTGCGCTTGGAGACCGCAAAAACATGGTTTTGGGACACGAAGCTGTAGGGGTTATAGAAGAAATCGGATCCGAGGTCAAAGACTTCAAGCCAGGCGATAAAGTAATTGTCCCTGCAATTACACCCGACTGGCGGTCCATGGAGGCACAGGACGGGATGCCCATGCACTCAAATGGAATGCTTTCTGGATGGAAGTTTTCAAACTTCAAAAGTGGAGTTTTTGCAGAATTTTTCCATGTAAATGATGCAGACATGAATTTAGCTCTACTTCCAAAAGGAATGTCCCTCGAGCAGGCTGTCATGCTCTCAGATATGGCAACTACTGGAATACAGGGTGCAGAAATGGCAAATATTAAAACGGGCTCCACAGTTGCAGTCATAGGCATTGGCCCTGTTGGTCTGATGGCAGTGGCAGGTGCATCTATTCTTGGTGCAGGCAGGCTCATTGCAGTAGGGAGTCGGAAAGTCTGTGTTGATCTTGCTCTGGAATACGGAGCATCTGAAATTGTTGATTACAGAAAAGGTGGACTTGTTGAACAGATTCTTGAAAAGACGAAGGGAAAAGGTGTGGACTCTGTAATCATAGCAGGAGGAAATGAAAACACAATTTCAGATGCAGTTAAAATTGTAAAACCTGGAGGCACGGTATCAAACGTCAACTACTACGGCACCGGAGATATGCTCCCTATTCCACGTATTGAATGGGGGTCGGGTATGTCTCACAAAGACATACGTGGCGGCCTGACAACCGGAGGTCGTCTGAGAATGGAAAGAATGGCAGACCTATGTACCTACGGAAGAATAAAACCAGAAAAAATGGCCACCCACGTATTCGAGGGATTTGACAAAATGGAAGAGGCTCTCATGCTCATGAAAGATAAACCAAGAGATCTGATCAAACCTGTTGTTCTTCTGGATGAATAAGCGAGTCAACTCCCCCTCCCTAAAATATTCGCAAAGTTCAGAGTTTGAGGAAGCGGTATTCTTTCCTTATGGGATAAAGGATTGATCGGATACACAGGATAGACAGGATAGAGCCGTAAAAGTAACTAATGGTTAGCCATCGTAAAATTTTCAGCGCCAAATTTTGAACTTCATTAATATTCTCAAACTTTGAAAGGATTTTTCACTAAAATGACTCATTCCTTTCATCCGTTTCTTTTTATGAAGTCCCCAATATTTTGCTCTTTGCAATTGTCAACGGCGGTTAAGAATTCCTCATTTTCGACGGGTTAAAATACCTCAGGTCTCAATCCTTAAAGCAAGTTTGATCCTTACAAACCTTACATTCTTTAGAAACTCAATGAAGGTCCCTATACTGCTGCTCGCCTCTATCGTGAAATCAAGGAAATGGGCTTTGATGGAGGGGAAACCATAGTTAAAGACTTCGTAAAAAAAGTCTGATTTAAACAGGGAGTACCTGCGGTACCTGCCTGCAATCTATGACGTAAAACTTATCGGTCCTGCAAAGTGCCCCTTCTAAAGCTGCAAAAATCACGGGTTTTTAATTTTACTTTTCTTAACAAACGTATTCCGGAGAGATTCCATCAGACCGAATGCAGGAAAAAAGATATTTCAAATGACTTAATAAAAGAGGTTTAAAGTAAGAAATATGACTCAAACTCCTTCCGGACCGGTAGAAGGTTTTTCAGCAAGATCAATATTAGAGACATTCCTTTTCCTCTATGTTAAGTTGGAGATCAGGGACCGGAAGATTCAATCCCTTTCTATCCGATCTAATCTCCAGCAAAACACCTACCAAATGATTACCAAAATGATTTATTCTATTTGAATTCAGGCAGAAATTTCCTTATTCAGGATATAACCGACCATTTCAGGGTTCAGTTTGCTTTCCCTTGAAACCTTTTTCTCAATCTCCTCAGTGGTTTTACCTTCAATTTTCATCTCTTTAATCTTTTCAACC
>JBFHIK010000340.1:0-3337 GCA_041596555.1 Methanosarcina sp. | reverse complement strand
TGCACTTTGGGCACATGGAGAGCAGAGCTCTGGCTATAAGGAGCTTTTTTTCATAGAGGCTTTCAGGGATGCTGACTATTACTATATCCCCCAGGATATGCCAGCCTGACGGAACGCATGCAAGTTCGGCTTCGGTGAAGGAGTCTTTGAGGTATTCTTTCAGGGACCAGGTTTTTTCCCGAAATTCGGGATTTTCCTGTTCTGTTACCGGAAAATTTCCTATTTTTTCTCCTGCAGCCTCAGTGACAGGGATTTCAAGGAAAGTGCCTTCTTCGGTCTGAAGTTTACGGATTTTTCGGGTATCGTCAAAGAGATCCGCAGTTATAACTTCCAGACGGGCTTCTTCTCCCTTTTCGAGAGGAACACGGATAGTTCTGTACATTGGAATTGAAGGATATCCGGCATGAGATTAATGTTTTTTGTTTCTGAAAACCAATCAAAAGAATTATCGCACACTGCTGGCAAACTCCCACAATTATAAAAGTGTAAACGGAACGTAAAAAGGCAGCTTAATATAAAAGTCGTTTATATTGTTTATATAAAAATGTGATGTGATTTAATTGGAGAAACCAGGAAAAACATCAGGAGGCGGCTTATTACGCTGGATTATCGGTTTAATATTTGTTTTAATAGTTATCGCTGGAATAAATGCGGGAATGAAAGACGTTCCACTTGCTGAAGAGTCCCAGCAGGAAGGACAACAGACAACACAGCAGGCAGTACAGCAGGCAGCACAGCAGGCAGGAGATACAGACCTTGAGGCTCAGGTTCGGGCTGAAGAGAAAGCAACAGGTCAGGACAGCGGGCTTGCAGAAAGTAATCTTGCAGACAATAACCCTGCTAACGGTGGAAACCCGGCCGATGAAAACCTAACAGTTCATTTTCTTGACGTCGGCCAGGGAGATTCAATTTTTCTGGAATATAATGGAAAAGCTATGCTGGTAGACGCAGGAGAACGAAACCAGGGATCAGGGATTTCAGCATACCTTCACGAGCATGATATCTCCGGCATTGATTATGTTGTTGCAACCCATCCTCATGCGGACCATATAGGCGGCATGGATGAGATACTTAACGGCTTCCAGATTGAACATTTCATTGACAGCGGCTTTCCGCATACCTCAAAAACCTATGAGAATATGCTGATCACTATTGATGAGAAAAATATCCCTTTTGAAGTAGCTGAAAAAGGCGAAGAAATCGAATTTGACCCTGCTGTTGATGTGGAAGTTCTGAACCCCGGGCCCGAATACTCCGATGATCTGAACGAAAACTCCGTGGTCCTTAAAGTAAGCTACGGGGAAGTTTCATTCCTGCTTATGGGCGATGCAGGGCTTGAAACTGAAAAAAAACTCATGAATGCCGGGTATGACCTGGACTCTGATATTCTCAAAGTCGGGCACCATGCCAGCCGGTCCGGAAGTGGAGAAGCCTTTATTTCAGCTGTAAGTCCCGAAATAAGCGTAATCGAAGTTGGAGCAGATAACGACTATGGGCATCCCCACACCGAAATCCTTGAAAGGCTGCAGAAAGCTTCGAAGGTTTACAGGACCGATCTTGATGGCTCGATTGTAGTTACAACAGACGGAGCTGCCTATACAGTAACTGCTCAGAAAACCGGGGCTGGAGAGGAAGTGATCAAAACCGAACCTGAAGAAGATGAAATGGTAGAAGCTGAACCAGAAAAAACCGAATCAGAAACTAGTGGAATCACCAGCTCTGCAGAATCAATGGTCTATGTTAGCGACCTGAGTCTGCAGGATGAATGGGTGGAGATTACAAACAAAGGGTCCTCTCCTGTTTCATTGAAAGGCTGGAAAATCGAAGATGAAGGCAGTAAGCACACCTATACGTTTCCTTCCTGTACGCTGGATTCCAAGGCTACTGTAACTCTGTATACCGGAGAGGGCACGGATACAGCTACCGAATTATACTGGGGAAAAAGCTCAATCTGGAACAATGATGGAGACACAGCTTATCTCTATGATGACAGTGGAAAGCTGGTCGCTACCCTGGAGAGGTGAAAATGGAAAGCTTCAAGGTTACACTTGATAGAATAGAAGATAGTATTGCGGTACTGTATTTAAGGGATGAGGAGTCGATAAAAATCGATATCCCTCTTTATTTACTGCCTCCGGAGAGCAGGGAGGGTGATATCCTGAATATCAGCATTGTCAGAGATGTTCAGGAGACAGAAGCCGCTAAAGAAAGAGTTTCAGCTTTGCTTGAGAAACTTAAAAATAAAAATTGTGAGGGTAAATGAAATTACTTACCTTATCAATCTAATGTATAACTCTAATGTATAACTCTAATGTATAACTCTAATGTATAAACTCTAATATATAAACTCTAATGTATAAACTCTAATGTATCGCTCTAATGTATCAGGAAATATCTTTAAATGATCTGCATTCCCCAGGTTATTCATCGTCCTCATCAGGGTACTGAGGGGGGCTTTTTCCCACTTTCTTTGTAATCTTCGGATACTTTCCTTTTCCCGAATAGTCATCAATTGCTGTGACGTCTATCTGGTGAAGCCAGTCGTCCCCGAAATCGAAGCGATACCCAAAAGCCCGGCCTAATTCCAGGCCCAGGGAATCAATTGTTGTGGTGCGGACGTCTCCTGTCATTTCCTCTTCCAGCCAAGGGACTTCCGCTTCCGCTGGCAGGGAGTAGATAGCAGACCTGTCATCCGGGCCCACTCCAAGTAAAAACTCATAGAGATGTTCGTCGAAGCGGTCAAATGCCTTGAAGATGACTTTATGGAGGTCTTCTAAAGTCTGCTCCCCCCGGATCTGGATGGTGCGGGACATAATCAGACCATCGAACTCGTCACACATGGGCCCTCCCATCAGATAGACGATCATAGTGTATAGTTTGGAAGGAGTTTTGCCTCTGGCACCCTCCTCAGAGACCTTATTATCCTTTCTTGGAGGCATATTCATTGAGATTGGCGGCGCACTAGATATGCTTTACTGAGAAATCGATTTTCCTTACAATTAATTTTGCATTTGCCCTACCATCAGATTATGCAACAACAGGTGCGTAAAGGTATTCTTGAAATCCAACAAATAGTTCTTTTGTTTTGGCAATCCCGCCCAAGACTGCCTTAGCATCGCTTATTGTATGGTATTTGAGTTCAAGAAGCCCTGGCAATTTATCCTGGCTGAGTTCTCCAACACCTGTTTCTATATATTTGGAGAGGACAAAATCCAAGAACTCTTTTTGTGTCCCATTCAACCCTTCAAAAATTCTTGATTGAGCCCTGTTTACCCTCATTTTCTTCCATGAACCCAAATAATGAGAGTGTAGAATATAAAACTTTGTAATTTTTTTA
>JBFHIK010000339.1:0-3346 GCA_041596555.1 Methanosarcina sp. | reverse complement strand
GATAACCAGGCCCGGGAAACCAGAACCAATTGATCTTTCTTCACCTCTGGAACAGAGGGTAGAGCCTGTGGACTTATGAACGGTAGTTCGAGGTATGAAGCAGGAAGCCCGTTAATTCAGTGATGGGTAGTTCACCTTCACTCCAATCTGAAAAGCCTGTAAATTCTCTTCTACTTTTTAAATAGAGCGAAGGAGGAAGGAGGAAGGAAGATGGTATATTCTTATATATTATTAATATTGATTATCTGCTGCAACTTATCTCTCATTTCTGTCCTAACAGTGGCAGAACTTTCTATTTTTCATATCCGAATTCTAGATTTGAGGTCTATATTTGAGGTCTATAATGGACATAACTGCAGAGCTTCGAAAAATCGTTGGCGAGCGGCTCTCGGTCTCGCCTTCTGAACTTTATTGTTATTCTTCTGATGCATCCCAGGTCAAAGGGATGCCTGATTACGTGGTACGCCCGAAAAGCACGGACGAGGTCAGCCGTATTGTCAGGCTTGCCTATGAAAATGAAATCCCTGTGACCGCACGGGGAGCAGGTACCGGACTTGCCGGGGGTTCTGTTCCTGTTGAAGGGGGCATTGCGCTGGACATGTCAGGAATGAACCGTATTCTTGAAATCGATATTGACAATATCCAGGTAGTCGTGGAACCGGGAATAATCCAGGACGCCCTTAATGACGCCTTAAAACCATACGGCTTTTTCTTTCCCCCTAACCCTGGCAGTTCTGCCATGTGCACTATCGGGGGCATGATAGCTTATAATGCAAGTGGGATGCGCTGTGTCAAATATGGTACCACCCGGAACTATGTCCGCGACCTGGAAGTGGTGCTTGCGGACGGAACTGTTATCCATACAGGCTCAAAAATGTTGAAATCAGCTGCTGGCTATGACCTTACCCAGCTTATTATAGGCTCTGAAGGCACGCTCGGAATCGTCACTAAAGCCGGCCTGAAGATCGCGCCTCTCCCGAAGACCCGGAAACTTGTAATCGCTTCCTTTAAAAGTGCTGAGGCCGCAGGGCAGGCAGTTGTAAAGACTTTTTCAAACGGGGTCATCCCGTCAGCCTGCGAGATCCTTGATAGGGTTTCCCTGCAGGTGCTCAAACGCTACGATCCGAAACTTGTGCTCCCTTCGGAGGGGGATATAATCCTTTTCGAGGTAGACGGCACTGAAAATTCGGCACATGAAGCTGCAGAGCAGATAATATCTGTCTGTTCCCCCCTTGCAATCTCCATAAAGCTTGCGGAAAGTGAAAAGGAAATGGCAGATATCTGGGCGGCCCGAAAGCTTGTAGGGGCTGCAGTTTCCCGTCTTGACCCCACCAAAACCAGGATTTATGTGGGGGAAGACGTGGGAGTTCCCATAAAGAAGATCCCTGAACTGCTCCGGAGAGCACAGGAGATTTCTGAGAAATTCAATCTGCCTGCCATGAAGTACGGGCATATTGGAGATGGAAACCTGCACCTTGCCCTTTTCATTGACGTCCTGAATAAGGACGAATGGGACCGCCTGAACCGGGCTGCAGATCTGATCCACAGGACAGCAATTGAGCTTGGGGGCACGGTCAGTTCCGAACACGGTGTGGGAGCTGCCCGCGGCCAGTATATGGAAGCCCAGTGGGGCCCGGCTCTTGAGGTAATGCGTGCAATCAAGAAAGCCCTTGACCCGAAAGGAATCCTGAACCCGGGCAAGCTGGGGTTGTGAAAGCCGTGAAAAACGAAGAAAAAAAGGAAACTAAGAGAACAGAAGAAATGAAAGAAAGTAGAATAAGTAAGGCCAGAGAGAAAAGTGAGACTAACGGCAAAGAGCAGCCCTTTGAAATTGACCGCCGTTCAGTTTATAAATGCGTGCAGTGCGGGACCTGCCGCTCAGTCTGCCCGGTCTTTGATGTCGTCGGCTGGGAGTCCGCCAATACACGCGGAAGAATGCTTATCATTAAGAGCCTGCTTGAAGGAAGGCCGCCCTCAGAAGATGTCCTCTCAAGCCTTGCTTCCTGCACGACCTGCGGGATCTGCGCTGCCAAATGCCCTGCCGGAGCAAACCCTCCTGATGTAGTGGAAGCTGCCCGTGCCCAGCTGGTAAAATGCGGCGTGACAACCGAAGCCCAGGAAAAGCTTAAGGCTGCAATTACGACCAGTGGCAATTCTTTTGGGGAAACAAGAAGTCGCCTGCACTGGCTGTCTGATACAGAACGTTCAAAACTCCCGGAGAAGTCCGATTATGTTTACTTTGTAGGGTGTTTCGATTCCTACCGTTATCCTGAATTTGCAAAAAAGACTTTTGAGGTTTTGGAGCGCTTTGGAGTTACCCTCCTGCCGGACGAGCAGTGCTGTGCTTCTCCTCTCCTTCGTACGGGTTTCCGGGAAGATGCAGAAAAAATCATGGAGCACAACCTTGAGCAGATTCGGAAAGTGAGAGCTCACACCGTCATCACGGGTTGCGCCGGCTGTTACACAACCCTCAAGAACAACTACCCCGGAGAACTCAGGGTAATCAGCCTCCCCGAGTTCCTTGCCGAACACCTGGAAGAACTGAACCTGAAGCGCCTTGACCTCACAGTTACCTACCACGACCCCTGCCATCTGGGCAGACACAACAAGGTCTATGACCCTCCAAGAAAAGTAATTCAGGCTATCTGCACCCTCAAGGAGATGAAAAACATCAAAGAAAACTCTCGCTGCTGCGGCGGGGGGGGCGGAGTCAGGATAGGATATCCTGACATCTCCCTTGAACTTGCAAAAAAGCGTATTGAAGACGTGCCCGAAGGCGTGGACTACATAGTCACCTCCTGCCCCCTCTGCGTTAGGAACCTCAGGGATGCAGCCGGGGATATCGAAGTTATCGACATTGTAGAACTCGTGGCAATGGCACTGGAGTCAACTACCCCATTCTAAAGCAGTGTGGCTTGCAAAAGCCCTGGTTGACCAGCCTGAGTCTTAATTGACTACGTTGGAAATGTCATGATACCTGCGAATGCTTCCTCAGTTTGTAGCTCTATCGTGTAGCATTAAAATTCCTGAGAGGTAGGGGCGGTGTGTTACACATAAAAAGCATATCCAACATTGTTGAGGAGAGACGGTTTTCCAAAACCGTGTTACCTGCTGCGGAAATTCGTTTCCAGAGCAGAGTGGAGAAATCCAAACATGAAAGGAATGCCAGAAAATTGACGGCATTCCTTTCATGACTAAAGTCAAAAGCATCCTGCCTTATTTGTTCGTGAATTAGCTACTGGTTTAATGTTAATTTTTTCGGGCCGGGTTTATAAGAAGAAGCGTAAAACCCCGAAGTCTTTAGCTTCGTGGGATATAAGCGTCAACCTAAACCGTTTATTGATTC
>JBFHIK010000338.1:0-3352 GCA_041596555.1 Methanosarcina sp. | reverse complement strand
CAACGTCAAGGATTTCTATTTCAAGGATGATCGAGGGGTCAGGGTCATGGACAATTGTAACATGCCTGTCCACACCTGTAAAAATGACAGTGTTCACCTTTCCCTTGCAGAGCTCTAATGCAGTCTCAATCAGAAGGGTACTGTCTTTTATGTTCAATTCCCGATCATATTTGACCACTTCTTCTCCGGAGGCGATCAGTTCGAGGCTCTCAACCTTTCTGAGAAACCCTTCCCCACTTTTATTCACATGGTAAACTACATACTCAGGGCTGCCTTTTTCGGAATTTATTCTTTCTTCGACCAGGTACTCGGTAAGGAAATAAATGGGTTCTTCCGTACCCTCCGGAAGGGCTTTTGTTACGCCCACATACTTGTATTCATCAGGAAAAATCATAGGAATCAGGGGTTTGAGTTCTTTGAATTTTAGAATAATTTTATGGAACCGGATTTTTAGATCAGATTTTTTTTGGATCAGGATTTTGAATCGGGTTTATTCCTTCTGCTGGCTCTGTACTTTTTTTCTATGGGCAACAAGTCCGCCGTCTGTGAGCATTTCAAGCAGGAAGTCAGGCAATTTATTTCCTCTGAACACCCCTTTTCCTGGAACCCGGACCTCACCTTTGAGCAGGTCAACTTCGATCTCGTCCCCTTCCTCGCACTCAACATCAGCCTCCATCAGAGGCAGCCCCACGTTAATCGCATTTCTGAAAAAGATTCTTGCAAAGGACTTTGCCACAACACAGGATACTCCCGCATACTTGAGCGCAAGGGGGGCCTGTTCCCGGGATGAGCCGCAGCCAAAATTGTTTTCCGCGACTATGATGTCTCCCTTTTTCACCTTTTTAGCGAATTCAGGATCAATACCTTCCATGGCATGGGCCGCAAAAACCTGCATGTCCTTGGTCCGCAGGTACTTCCCGGGGATGATCACATCAGTATCGACATCGTCTCCGAATTTCCAGACTCGGCCTATGATAGGGTTTTCCATCAAACTTCACCTTTGAAGTAGGTTTTTTTTATAGTATATTTAAGTGGCGGATATGTGAAAGAAAAAAGTACAGTAAAGGAAAAAGAAAAAATTGGGAGGAAAGCAGATGTGCAGAAGAACCAGAACTGCACATCTTACTGTTTTAGACTTTACTTCTACCTGCAGATCTTACATTAAACCTACATTAAACCTTCACTTCTTCTCCCGTATTTATTTTAGACCTTTACTTCATCTCCATTTAATACTGCTTCCTCACTGACTCTTACTTCCCTGGTTGTGTTTCCGGAGCTTACGACATAAGGACCTGTCGGAGCAGTATCGAACTGAGTTTCCCCGGAAATTGGACCTTCGGTTGAATATGGCACAGTAAACTCATATTCACCTTCAGAGTCCGAAGTTGTCGACTGCGAATAGTCAAAGGTTCTTCCCTGACCTGTAAGAATCGTCGTGTTTATATTAACAGTCTCGTTCGGGGAAGTAGTTCCGGTTATTTTTGCACCCTTGACGTACTCGAAAATTTTGACATAACCCGTATCTGTTTCAGGGATACTGCTTCCGAAGAGGTAGTTGTACACCTGTTTATACCCGACTTCCTGAGTCTGATACGCCCAGGTCTCATGGACCATACGGTACTGCTTCAAGCCGCTTCCGTCCAGAATATGCAGCCTTGATTCCATTGAATTGTAGTAACGTGTGGAAGGAAGGTACTGAGATCCACTCTCTGTCAGGTAAGACTGGTAGTATCCTTCGGTATCAAGAGTCCAGGCTGTCATCGCATAGAACTTGCCTGTTGCCATTTCAACGTCCGAGATGACATACCGGGCTCCGGCTTTATCCGGGTCAGGGTCAACGGCTTCAAGGACAGCTGTTGCTTCTTCTTCGGACTGGGCTGTAAAGAAGGTGGAAGCTCCAGGCTGGTTTTCTTCATCTATGCTTCCTCTGCGCCCTCCAACTCCAGCCTGGAAAGGATTTGCATTGGGCATCCTGTGCCCGATTGTTTCAATCCAGTGTCCGTAATCCCACCAGGACATGACTCCGTATGCGGTATCCGGATAATCGAAAAGTTCTCCGTCCTCAGGGGCTTCATAGATTGCGTTGTAATCCATGCCCGGGTCCGGAGTGTAGGCTTGGAGCCACATACAGGCTTCAATCCAGGTCCCATCAGGACCACCTGTGCCTGTTGTAAGTTGCATTGCGGAGCCGTATACAGGGTAAATAAGAACAACTGCTATAGCCAGGACTGCAATCACCTGTTCTATTTTAACGAACTTCAAAAATCCAGGGACATCTGCCAGAGATTTTACACTGGATTTGAACTTCTCATCGAGCTGTCCCCATTTTACCTTTTCAAGCAACAGGCCTCCAACATAGGCACTGAGAACTGCTACATTTACGGAATAGTAGTATGCAAAACGGTTCTGGCCGTAGATTGCAAGCAGCATCAAAAGGCTCCAGACAAGGACCAGTACTTCTTCAGGTTTTGGTTTGCGGACCAGGCTTGCAATCAGGATGAACATCCCGAGGAGAGATACAAGGAATCCGGAAATTGTGAAATTTCCAAAGGCTCTCGAGAAAGTGAAAACTCCACCCTCATAAAATATAGAGGAAGCTTCGGCGATTGTGGAAGCACCCCCGGTTTTGATTCCAAAAATTGCTTCAGGAGCGGTTATGACCAGAGAATAAAGGGAAGGGACCACAATTTTGGCTGCGAGCAGTCCCACAACACCAATCCCGAATATAACCAGTGGATAGTAATAACCCTTTATATTTCTCCTGTTGAACTCCCTTTCAATGACACTCAAGAACACAAAGCCAATCATCGCTCCAAAAGCAGTGACAACATGGAACCAGGAGTAAGTATACATTGAAAATCCCATGTCAGGGTGGACAAAGGGAAGTATAAGTATCGCACTTACAAAAAATGCGACTATGCCTGTGATCCCGAGGTAGTCACTGGATTCTTTACGGAAGTTGTTCAGGATGTACTGGAATACTGCATAAACTAAAACGACGAATAAGAATAGAGAGGCTCCAGGCCATGCAAGCTGATAGGCCGAATACATAACACCGGCTATGATAGAATATATCAAAGGCTCTTTCAGGACCTCCCATTTTTTATTTATCACATGCTCAAAACGCAGTCCTTTTTTCTTTGCAGAAATCAATGCCAGCATGAAAAATAGGATAAAAAAAGTACTGAAGAAAGTCTCAGCTACATGGTGGTCGGTGAAACCGATCATTGAACGGGACAAAAATTGTCCTGGAGCAAAGGCAATTAAAATTGCAGCCAGTATGCCTGTTTTACGTCCTCCCATGCATTTTCCGATGTAGTATACAGGAATGACGGTAAGGGCTCCAAGCACT
>JBFHIK010000337.1:0-3367 GCA_041596555.1 Methanosarcina sp. | reverse complement strand
GGACCTTTTTCGATACAATCGTAGTCTGCCTAATGACCGGAACTGTGCTGATCATGACGGATTCCTGGACAGGGGACCTTGCTGGAGCCTACATGACCAGCTACGCTTTTTCCACCGTGCTTTCAGACCTCGGGAGCTACATCGTGACCGTGGGCCTGATCTTCTTTGCCTTTACAACCATCATTGGATGGAACTATTACGGAGAACGCTGCACGGAATTCCTCTTTGGGGTCAGGGGGATTCTTCCCTACAAGATTTTTTATATCCTCATTGTTGCCTCCGGAGCCTTCCTGACCCTTGACGTCATCTGGATTCTGGCAGATATAGTAAACGGGCTGATGGCTATCCCGAACCTTATAGCCCTTCTTGCGTTGAGAAAGGTCGTTGTAGCCGAGACCAGGAAATATTTTGAGAATATGGGGGCTGAAGACTAAAATCAAGCCACTTAAATCGGATATCTGAAATCTGGTTTGAATAAAAATCCGGATGATGAATGAAGAATAAAACCTGAGGAATGAAGAATAAAACCTGAGGAATGAAGAATAAAACCTGAGGAAGGTTGCAAATAAAGTGTAACGGTTATAAGCAACTCCAATAGATTGTTACCTATAAAATTCATATCCAGAAAAGGATTGGTACCCATGAAATCCACCCATCAAGAACAAAAAATCCGGGTTGTGAAGAAGAGATGTATAAAAACAGATACATCTCCTGCAGCTGCCTTCTGTTTTTTTGTGGCTATACTGATGATAATCACCCTCCTGACTTCCTCAGCTTCTGCGGCTGTGGTCTCCGGAAACACCCATCTTGAGGTTTCTGTATCGGAAATAACTCCTAACCCTGCCAGGCCCGGAGAAGATCTGCTCATAAAAATCAACATCGAAAATACCGGAAACGACCCCGCCGAAAACGTGAAAATAGGAATTGAGGAACTTGACCCCTTCATTTTTACGTACAGCACCTCAGGGGTTTACGGTTCCGGAACGAACACCGAGCGCATCTTTCAAATTGAACAGATCAGCCAGCGCGCAAAAGTCGAGCTTAACTTCCACTTCAGGGTGGACGAAAGGGCGACGTCTGGAGTCCGCCAGCTTGAGTTTACCATAGTAGACGGGAACGGAGTGAGCTTTTCAAAAAGGATTCCTATCAGGGTGGAGGGAAACCCCGACGTTGTGCTCATGGGAACTGTAATAACCCCGACAAACGGAGAAAACTCTTCGGTTGACGCCCTGGTCCCGGGACAGGAATTCTACCTCCGGACAACTGTTAAGAACGCAGGAAATGGAAATGCAAAAAATGTAAGGGTGATTCTTGACTTAAATGGTTCTTCCCCCCTTATCCCCCTCGAAGACAATGTCCGTTTCTTTGAGTCCCTGAAAACCGGAAGTTCTGAGAACCTGTCGTTTAAACTCCTTTTAGGCAGCAACGCAGAGGTGCAGCCCTACAAAATCCCCCTCAGAATCACAGCTTCAAACGAAGCCGAAGATTTCCAGATCAACAAAGCCCAGGAAATAGGGGTTAACGTGCTGAACCAGGCGAATATTAACATTGCGAGCCTGAAATTCGACCCCCAGATGCCTGTTAAAGGGCAGCAGGTCTCCATGGTCCTGAGGCTTGAAAATGTAGGAGAAGGAGAAGCCCGTTTCGTGAAAGCCAGTCTCGAAGGGCTCGAAGGTTCCGGAAGCACGAAAGCTTTCCTGGGACGCCTGAAAAAGGATGATGACGCCCCGGCAGTTTTCACTTTCATCCCGGATAAAGCAGGAGACCAGGAAGTCACTCTGCTTGTCGAATATGAGGACGACTTTGGGGAGCACCAGCTTAGCGAGGACCTGACTTTCAATGTGGACAGACAGACGGGGAGCATTATCCCCATTGTACTGGGAGCAGTCCTTATTCTTGCAGCTGCAGTCTTCTACATGAAAAAGAAAGGAAAGCTCTAAAGACTGCATCTAAGAATAAATCAGAAGCAAAATAAACCAAGCAGGACGCCTGATTATGCTTGAAAAAGCGAAAGTCTCCTTCTTCCTTGCCGGTCGGACCATAACAAGGGGCAATAAGGGGATCACAATCTTTACGGTCATTGTGTTGGCCCTGATCTTCGTGCAGCTTGTGCTCTTTTCGAGCATGTTAGCCGGGGTCACGCTCAAGTTTAACGAGCTTATGGTGGACTACCAGACAGGAAATGTCGTTATCGAGCCCGGGGAAGAGGAACGCTATATAGAGGACGCATCAGCCCTCCAGAAGAAGATCGAAAGCCTCCCTCAGGTGATCGGGACCTCAGCTCGCCTGAAGACCACGGGGAACTTCCGCTACAAGGAAAAAGAAATGGGAGCCACTGTCTACGGGATTGACCCTGAGGATGAGAACTTCGTAACAGACCTCCAAGACGCCATCATAAGCGGGGAATTCCTGAGCAGGCCCGACCGTGGGGAGGTAATCCTGGGCAGGGAGGTTTCGGGAGGCTTTGGAGCCCTGATGGAATCAAAGTCTCTGGGCGGCGTGGAAGTGGGAGATACGGTGGAAATCACAATCAGCGGCAAAACCCGGGAGTTCAGAGTCAAGGGGATCTACACCACCCGCTACTTCATGGTCGATGCCGGGGCCTACATCAGCAGGGCGGACCTGGAAGAGATGCTCGGCGTACAGGATAGAGACTTTGCCCAGGAAATAGCTGTTAAGACCACCGCAGGCACGGACGAGTACGAGACCCGGACAGCTCTCCTTTCCCTGGGAATCAGGGAAAACATCCGCACCTGGCGTGAATTCGCAGGGATCCTCGGCCTGATAGAAAGCACCCTTGGGATGATCCGGGACATAATGAACGTGATCGGTCTCCTGATAGCCTTCGTGATCATCTTTGTAGTTATCTATGTAAACATCGTTAACAAAAAGAGGCAAATTGGAGTCCAGAAAGCCATAGGGATAGAGCAGAACGTGATCATAACTTCCTTTGTGCTCCAGGCCATGTTCTACGCGGGAATTGGCGTCATCCTGGGTTTCGTTTTCATGCGTTTTGGGCTCGCCCCCTACACAGCAGCAAACCCGGTGGACATACCTCTCGGCAGCATGAGCCTGAAGCTGGATGATGCCGAAGCCATAAACCGTGCAGTCCTCCTCTTCCTTGCCTCAATAATTGGCTCCGTAATCCCTGCCTACACACTGACGCAAAAAGACCTCCTGGAATTGATCTGGGGCAAATGAGAAAGAGGTTAAGAGAGGCTAAGGCATGGGTAAAATTGAAAGAGAAATAGAAAAAGAAATGGAAAAAGAAATGGAAAAAGAAATGGAAAAAGAAATGGAAAATGAGCCCGGAAAGGAAAACATTGAGACTGGAAAGGAAAACATTGAGACTGGAAAGGAAAACATT
>JBFHIK010000336.1:0-3373 GCA_041596555.1 Methanosarcina sp. | reverse complement strand
TGAGTTCGGGTAAGAGATCTCCATGAGTGGAGTTGAAGTCAGTCTGGTAAATCATTACGTAGGAGAGGTTGTTTCTGAAGAACAACTAGGTGATGAGGAAACCCCGTCAGTTGATAAGGAGGTCCAGTCGATTGGTGACGAACGACAGGCTGAGTACGAGGAACATCTGGCTGAAATTGAAAACAAAGATCTCCCAACAAAAGAAGAAATAACTGATTTTATTGCTGGTATACCAGTATCTAATAACTATATTAACACAGTATTTAATGCCGTGAAAGATAAACATCCTGCATGGAACTGTGATACATGGGTAGATAAAAATGGTAATCAGATAATCAGTTTGTATTATGTAGACCCATACTCATCAAAAGGATACGATAGCATATACTTCAATGAGTTCGGGAAAGAGATCTCCATGAGTGGAGTTGAAGTCAGTCTTGTAAATCATTACGTAGGAGAGGTTGGTTCTGAAGAACAACTAGTTGATGAGGAAACCCAGTCAGTTGAAACTAATTTCCGATTGATTAATGGCGAACAAGTGACTGAGTATGATGAACAGCTAGCTGAGTATGAGGAACAGCTGGCTGAATATGAGAAACGATTGGATGAATATGAGGAGAAGCAGTCGGTTGGGTATGAACTGCAGACTAAATATACGGCTCAGTCGATTGATGGGGAAGATCAGTCGGCTGAGTATAAGGAGTTGTTGGCTGAGTATAAGGAGTTGCTGGATGAATATCAGGAAGTCAATGCAGATGGGAGTGTGACCCCACCGACTGAGCCTGAAGAAACAACAAGGAAAAGAGAAATCCGTGACGGGATTCTTGTTGCAGTAGTTGGTACAGTAGTTGGAGGATTTATACTGAGTAAGCTACACTGGAATTAATAAGTGGGAATTAAACCTATAAATCAAATTGCATAACACTCAGCAGCAAACAGGACTGAAAGGCGATTAATTCTTGGTTTTTACTCTTCTCTGTAAATTCCAATTACTAAGCGTCTTTTTCAGATAAGTAGTATCCTTAATACCTGAAAAGTCAACAATAATAATAGATCCTACATTCCGCAGATGTACACATATGTAGAATTTACTTCCCGATTTATCCATTGTTACCCTATAAATGGTAGATGATCATTTAAACTACTGCCATATTGAGAAAATTGATGGCATTTTTGTGTACATCTGCGGAAAGTGGGATAGATGATTAACTTTTTGATTGGAATTCATTTGTATTCGGTTAAAATATGATCTATAAGAAACATGTTCTTTTCATTTTCGTTTTGTAAGCCTATAAATGTAAATTGAGATGAATTAACGATTGTATTAGTCATTTTGATATTAACAGATCCTTAACCAAATAAAAATGGTTCTTTTTCTGAATCGTTAATCTATTTTGTCAGCTTGTTAAATTGCCTCTGTTCCTTGACGAACTTGTCTTCAAGTTCTCTTCAGTTTTGAAACTGTCTTAATTTTCCAGGATGATGTAAATGCAAGATAATTAAAATCAGCCTTCGTCACTGTCTCCTAAAAAGGAAAACTGTATACCTTTGGCTATATATTCTTCCGGGAAACGGTCTTTTGCACTGTACTTTATTGAGTGTTTTCCTGCTTTTCTTATTTACTAGCTGTTTTTTACTTGCTACTTTTATATACAGGCTCTGCCGATACAATCCCCCATGAGACTGGATTCATACCTTGTAGATATGGGACATTTCAAGTCCAGGGGACGAGCCAAGACTGCCATTCATGACGGAAACGTTAAAGTCAACGGCACTGTGGTAACAAAAGTCTCCAGGGACGTTTCAATTGATGATGTAATCGAAGTTGTCGAAGGCCTGGACCAGCCGCAGGGCTATTTCAAACTCCGGCTTGTTCAGGAAGAAAGCGGAGTCCTTAAACCCGGGGACAGGGTTCTTGACCTGGGGTCGAGTGCAGGCGGTTTTCTCCTTTTTGCGTCAGAGATTGCAGCCCATGTAAAAGGCATAGAGTTCAGCCGGGATTTCAGGAGCGAGCTTGGGAAAATTGCATATGAGCGGGAAAACGTTGAGGTAATGTTCGGAGATGTTTTCACCATACCTCTTAAAGAACTCTCTGAAGAGCCTGTAGATGTTATTCTCTCAGACATGACTCTTGAACCTGATAACTCACTCAAAGCTCTTGCCAGAGTGCTCCCTCTCCTGAAGGAAGGGGGAAGGCTGCTCCAGGTAATAAAAACTGGACGAAAGAAAACCCCGAAAGCAATCCTGAACAGGATTGAGGATATGGGGCTTGAAGTCCAGCAGGTCATCAATTCCGAAAAGCAGGAGATTTACGTGGTTGCAAGAAAACTTCTGCCTGAAGAAAAAAGTCAGCTTGAAGAAAAAAACCAGCTTGAAGAATATGAATCGGTCTGAAGAAAAAAGTCAGCTTGAAGAAAAAACCAGCTTGAAGAAAAAACCAGAAGGAATTCAAAAGGATGAAAGTTGCTGACAAAGCTGGCTCCTCTCCGGACAATCTCAATTGTCCGGACACGTGCACCATGCATAAGAACACTGACGAGACCGGACTGAGGGTTTATGGGCAGGGAAAACCTGTTCGCCTCTTTGTCGCAGGGCTGCATGGGGATGAGTGGAAAGACACAACGGAAATCCTGCTGAAAATAGATCCTCCTGAAAAAGGCACCCTTGCAGTGATCCCGCTTGTCAGCAGGGGAGAATATATTTCAACTCTGGACCCTGCTTACTATCCGGTAATGGGGACAGATATACTCAAAGCCGTTGAAGCCCTGGACCCCGAGGTTTACATTGAGCTCCATTCCTATTCCGGAGAAAATCTTGAAAAACTTGCAGGAAGGGACAGGCTGGAAAGGATTGGAGTGCCTGCCTACAGCGTCCTGAAAGCAGGGGTATTGCTGGGTTCAGTTTCCCCCTGGATTCGAAGGAAGTATTTTCCAAAAGAAGCTCTGTGCCTCTCTTTTGAGATCCAGAAAGGGAATCCCCGGTCAAGGGAATTTGTTGCCAGCATGGTTGAAATCCTCAAAGAAACTGAATCAAGGGATGAGTTCGTTGAATTCCTGAGAAAAGAATTCCCTGAACAGGCAAGAAAAGCTATCGAAGATTACCGCCGCTTTTACGGGGAAATCTGAGAGATTACTTCTGAGAATTTGAGAGCTTGCCTGCTAAAAACGCACATGAAATTCTTTGAATAACATGCCCAAATAATGAAAGTACTTGAGAGCACTTTCATGCCAAATAAGTTTATGACAGGGGATTTAACATGACGTCAAAATTGATGGACTACTTTAACAAGCAACCGAGAATTGGGGTTCTCAGCACAGCGAGTAAAGATGGAAAGGTAGATTCAGCTATTTTCGGCTCACCCAATATGATCGAT
>JBFHIK010000335.1:0-3378 GCA_041596555.1 Methanosarcina sp. | reverse complement strand
GCCGCGGTGAATAAGGATAATATGGTAGTTCATGTCCTCACCGGCATGGCGATGAGTCCAAGGATATGAGCATAACCCTGCATGCGGCAAAACCGCTCACCCTGCGTGTGCTCCAGCGCGGGTGGTTTGAATGAGATCTCCCCTTTTCCAAGGTTCGGAAAATGTGGGGATAATATTTTTTTGCCCTGTTGACAAAACTTCAGCCATATGAACGTTACTCATGACCCGCTTGGGAAACAGACTTCGCCTTCAAAACGGGCGTTGTCCAAGTAGGGTCAATGAAGCTGGTTATGCATCTTTTCTAGCAACCCATTGTGTATGCTCGCGAGAAAAAGCATTTTCACTGTTTTTTACAAATTCAGACAATTGCTTTTCATCCTTCACGGATAATGCATCTCCCTTTATGAGAACGATTTCATGTGCTGTTAATGCATATGCAGAATTAAGCTCGTTGTATTTTTTAGCCTGTAGCCATGTCAGTACAGCTCCTGCTCCGGTCGCCATGACCTCGATAGGCAATTTCAATGAAGGATCTCCAACTCGGAGTAAAAGCATAAGAATTGCCACTCCGTGTAGCATGACTGAACCCCAAAACCATTGTCGCGCACGACGCTTATTGAATTGTGATTTCTTGGAATACCAAGTTGCCTGATTCTGAATTCTTTGTTCCGTGTAAACTTCAAGACGATCCTCGACTGAAAGCAATCTAACTTTTTTCATTGTAGTGGAAATAGGGTCTTTTATGCCGCTATCTGATTGTAATGAATCAGAAAGGCTCCTGTTTTGCTCCAGTATGGCTTTTAGGTCGCTGATAAACTGTTTTGATACGATCTCGATATTTTCTGAATCCTCATACGGTTCTGCCCTCATGATCCAACGCCATGACCTTGTCTTAACCGATTCTGCAACCGCACGCCCATTGTACCAAGTGTCATCAGGTCTCTTTACGCGAAGAAATATCAATATTCCTAAGGTAACGAGAAATAGAATGGCAGAGATTAAAGTTCCCCACTGGCTGTCATTCCATGCAAAGGATACAAATGCTGCAATGATCAGTAAGCCAAGGTATAGCCGTAAAGAATTGAAGTGTGTGGATTGAGCATCCAAAGATGCTTGATCCGCAGACTGATATAATCCCGGTAATTGAGTCGATTCAATTTTCAAATCACTCATGTCTTGTATAGACCCCAAATAGCATCGATCACTGATTGTTTATTCCAACCGACTGTTTTGGAAGCAGCATCACTTACTACACTTGAAGTGCGTTGGGCTCCCCATGGATTAACAGCTAGTATCGGCTTTCCGTAAGCTGACGATCCATCAATTTCCTTTTGGATCCACTTACTATAGCTCGCATAAACTCCTGTCGGTATCACAATCACATGACTTCGAGATATTTTGCTATATAGAGCTGCCCGAAGTTGAGTGTCATTTCTTGCATTATGAATGGGATCATTTTTAGGTACTGAATAATCTCTAAAATCTAACGAGGCCTGTCCGACACTCCATCGTTGGTTAAAAATCCAGTCAGCCAATGTTTTGTAGTGGTCAGAGTAAGACCATGCGTGGCTTATGAATACATGAATTTGTCTTGTGCTCATTGTTAGTCCTCCATCGTTATTGGTCTCGTTTGGGAATAAATTTTATACATCAGGTGTTTTTGTTGGTTGGCTTGTTTGTTCATCCTCAAGGAGTTCATTTGCCCATTTATTGATGATTGGAGGTACTTGTGCCTTAGAATTGTTAAGATCGAACTGTTCATACAAATGTCCGACCAGGTCAGTATGAAGGCTTGGGAGAATTGCATCTTTCATAATGAGAACTCTTTTTCCTCGAGATAGAAAGAAGCCCAGTTCTAGCGACACGTTTGGATTAAATTCTTTTACTCGAATCTCTGTTTCTCGCTCAACTCGGGTGAAGACTGAAATCCCATATTTGCACGCTAGCATGAAGCATGCGACATTGTCCCATAGCTGATTTGATAAGGTTTTGTCAGATGCTAGCCATCCTTTAAAACCGTGGGCTGAAAGGGTGTCTTTAATTGCGGTGACGACACTTTCATAGCGCTCATCATTTTCGTGCCTGAAAGGCATCATAATAAACACATTGCGGTTATATGGATTCTCTGCAAGGATCGAATCAGTAACTAATTGCTCAAGGTGGTCAAAGTTTCTTTTTATGCCACCATATTGGTCATTCATTTTTTTCAGTTCCGCATGGAGTACCCGAGCGGAATGATACACCTGAGGAATCAGTCCAAACAATGAGGCTGATAGTTCTTCCATCATGTCTTTTTCATGGATTTTTCTCAGGAAGCGAATTGAACTAATAAGTGAGCGGAGTGTGAATTGTAAGAAGGCAGAATCTGCCATGGTTTTCCGTGCTTTTACAAAAGTATCAGGGAGTTTTGTAGCTTCATTTTCTAACTCAAAGATAGCCCGAAGAGCCTTGCTTGCTGCCAAAATAGAATTTTCATCTATCTCTCCGGTGCCAGCCAACAGGTTTCCTGTTACGTAAGCAGTATATAATAAACTATTGTCCCATGTTCCGGCTTCGCTCTGGCCATTTATAATCTGCTCTAGTGCAGAATTTATTATTGCGAAGTCTCTGTCATTCAGCTTGGCCATCTCATAATAAAAGCCAACGAATGAAAGCCGGTGAAGGTCTTCCCAGTGGTTCTCAATTGCACCAAGTGCTTTCTCAGCAACTTCTGAGGTTCCATCTTGGAGAAGTGATAAAATTCTAATGGCCCAAAGTGTGGAAAAAGCGCTACCTCCATCTAGAAACCCGGCGTAAAGATCGATAAATCCACTGGGCTTCTGGTTAGGAATAATTGCTTTTTCAATGACCACAGATTTGTCGTCATCAGTGATTTTATGAGCAGCTGCTAACGTGGTAATAAAGAAAGGATTTTGGAGGTTCTGAGCTTCATTTATAAACCAGTTGCAGGCTCGATCTACCACCTCTTTTGTTAAGATAGGAGATATTTCCAAGCATAACTCCACCAGATGATGAGTTGTTACCGGATCAGGATACGTTTCGCCATTGGCTCCAGCGGCCAAAATATATCCTTGAGGATTTATCTCAGGAACTATGACTGATTGGAATAGGCCTAGAATATGGGTCTCAAGTTTTTTTACTTCTGCCGCAGATAACATATTTTCCCTTTCAGTAAATTTTTATTTGGCATAACGTTGAGATGAGCCGCTGTCCACAGGACCGGGGCGTCCCGCTGTGGTGCGCGAGGTCGGCTCGATCGATTGGTTGGACAGGCCGCTTATGGTTTTTTCTTTAATTCATTATTTTCCGTATTCAAGCAGATAAGGGAGTGTTTGTTGAGGAAAGTTTTCAAATTTGAGTGATCCATTACCCCGGGGC
>JBFHIK010000334.1:0-3380 GCA_041596555.1 Methanosarcina sp. | reverse complement strand
GGACCTGTTGACAAGATCAAAACCGAATCCAAGCAGGCTCTTGCAGACGGTATCGATGTGCTCGCACCGGGCTGTGGAATTGCACCCATGACCCCCCTCGAGAACATAAAAGCCATGGTCGCAGCAAGGGACGAATATTACGCTTGAAGAAAATTACGCTTGAAGAAAATTACGCTTGAAGAAAAAAGCTGAAAAATGGAAATCTTTTTTTTTCAATTTTTAATTTTTAAATGAGTTTTCAGGACTTTTTTGGTTCATGATCTTCTTTTTTAACTCTGTTTTTAAAGTCCCAACTGCGGATGCCTCTGGCTAAAAGGATTCAGAGTACTCGAAAAACCCTGAGACATTTGAAGAATTTGGAAAATATTCCAATAATCTAAAATATTCCAATAATCTAAATATTCGAAAAATCCTGGAAAAAGAAAAGAAAAAAGAAGAACAACCTCGGTTAGAGGCCGTAGTTCTCCGGCAGGAAGACTTTGACTTCCTTCTTATATTTGTCCAGGCAGTCACTCATGAATTTGTCTTTGTCGTCGGTAAGGGCCTCAAATGCAGCTTTTGAATCTGCAAGGGCCTTGGCTTCGAACCTTGAGAGGGAAAGTTTGCCCTTCGCTCCTTCTTCGACGATTTTGATGGTTTCGAGAGCGGCATTCTTGGCACGGAGGTAGAGGTCGTTTCCGTCCTTTGCGATTGCCTGCCCGACTCTATAGGCGTTCTGGTATGCAAGTACGTAGCCCTGTGGGTCTCTGTACATGTCAGAAGCTGCGAACATGTCTCTCAGAACCTTTTCATTGCCCGAATCAAGAGCCACATTCATGAGAGAACAGTCGTATGCAAGAGTCTCGGACCAGCACTGAACTGTGGTACCGCCGAATTCACCGTGGTATTCAACAGACTCATTGGACCAGAGGTCACAGCACTGCATGGTTATGTTACCCATAAGGTCAGAGTGGGCACAGGTTGAGGTCTTACCTTCCTGAGCTATCGGAACACCTGAAATGGATTTGACGATTGTGTTTTCGTATCCGCAGTCCTTACCCGGGCCAACGGCGCCTGCTTCATAACCAACGAGAGTCCTTGCTGCAGAAATTGACCTTGCAATGATTGCAATGGTATGAGCCAGGTTCTTGTCCAGCAACCCGCCTGCAATGAACATTGCAGTGTTTGCCTGGGCACAATCTGTGTCACCAGATGCGACAGTTCCGGTCTTCTTTGCAATTGCTGCAATGTCTTGCCAGATCATCTCCATGTCCATGGAACCCAGGCAGCCTATACCGTAGAGGATACCTGCCATGTCGTTCCTGAGAATCGCATAGTCGAAAACTTCTTTTCCGCCCATTGATTCAACGGCAAGCAGATCAGCCCCGGACTTGGCGCATTCTTCGAAGGCTTCGAGGAAGACGGGGTACTTGTCTCCTCTGAGCTTGAGGAAGTCACGGTCTTCACGGATGTCACCGATTGTGTGGCGGAGTGCGCACTTTATGCCGTATTCATCATGGTAGTTTTCCATGATGGTTTTCTGGGCATGGGCAACTTCTGCTCCCCAGGAGGGGTTGTTGGACATCTGCTGAACGTGCTCAGTTTCAAGCACTACGGAGGGAGCTCCTATCTGCACCATCCTTGCCATGATGTCTGTTGTGATCCTTTCGTATTCCTTTACGAGCTTTTCCTTGGATGCGCCTGCTTCCGGTCTGGGAGCATAGTTCACTTCAGGGGTTGTGTATCCGGCGCCTATTTCAAGTCCCAGTCCTGCTTTGACGGGCTTGACAGCTTTTCCGAAGACCATATCATCAGCTTTTGCATAAGCCATTTTAGTAAATCTTGTTACTGCCATCTACTCCACCTCCTCAGTGTTTATGGAATTTCTCCCTCAGCTTTACAATATTGTCCCCATGTGCCTTGATGAAATCAGCCATCTTCGGGGCGTCAGATGCTTCTTCACCATACACTCCGAGCCCATACTGTGCAACGAAGTCCTGGTTTACAGCCCCGCCTCCGCATGCAAAGGGAATCCTGTAACCTTTCTCCATGAGCTTGTCATTGATTTCCTTAAAGGCATACATGGTTGTGGTCATGAGGGCTGTACCTGTCAACATCAGTGGGTTTTCCTTTTCCACAGCATCCAGAACTTCATCGACAGGAACATCTCTTCCAAGGTCCACTACATCATATCCGTTTGCTCTTAGTAGCGCAACCACAATGTTCTTCCCGATGTCGTGGACGTCACCTTCTGCAACGTGGCAGACGATTTTTCCTTTGACTTCTGGGGCTTTGCCAACCTTTTTCTTAAGGAATTCGATACCTTCAAGCATGGCGTCAGCGGACATCATAACGTTTGGCAGGAAAATGACTCCTTCATCGTAGAGCCTGGAGACAACTCCCATTCCTGGCATTAAGGCTCCATTGATGAGGCCCATAGGGTCCTTTCCGGCGGCAATTGCCTTTTCCAGTCCCTCTACAACGTCATCCTCTTCCCCTTCGAAGATGGCTTTTGCAATCGGGTAAACTGAAGTATCTTTTGGATAGAGCTCTTCTGCGGCCTCTTCCGGTGTCATTTCCTTTTCTAATTGCACGTTGTAACGAACCAGAATACCACTGGGGTCTATATCTATCAAATGTCTAACCTCCATTTTAGCATTTGAGGAGCAACCAATCCCTGGTTGTTTACAGGAACAAAAGCCGGGTTAAAATTAATAAATCCCTCTAAAGATCTTAAATAGGTTTAGGTCTCCATTAACTCCCCATTTTTACACAGAAACCTCTAACAGTGATCTAAATAGGTATAAATCCCTCATCTCTTCCCAATTTCTTAAAGGGACTTCTAACTCCCCTTTATTTAATTGTGATTCTTTATATATAAGTCTCATTGAGCAAGTCTATGGTTAAAAAACTGAAAACAGGTATTCCCACTTCTCTTTTTCCACTTCTCTTTTTCCACTTCTCTTTTTCCACTTCTCTTTTTCCACTTCTCTTTTTCCACTTCTCTTTGCTCACTCCTTTTTGTGTCCTGTTGATGCGGAGGAGATACATTTCTTGTAACTGTATTGTATGCTGTTTCATTTTCTACTTTTTACTTTCCGGATCAGTCTGAATCCTCTTAAACAGATTCTCTGGATAACCAACCAAAAAGTATTTATCCAAGTACTACGTTTAGGAGTTTCCCTGATCAGGAGCGATCAGGCGGCAATATGCTTGTAGATTTATGCAAATTTACTTTTGTAATAAAATCTGTATGCAAGTGGATTGCTGAACAAAAAGCTTTATATACAAGAAACGTCTTGTATGTATCCCTCACACAGCAAATGTGCGAGACTCGCCTGCTACCGATCTTTGGTGATTGGAGCTGCAGTGTCTCTGTGGATTCAAGCAAAATTCGTTTT
>JBFHIK010000333.1:0-3391 GCA_041596555.1 Methanosarcina sp. | reverse complement strand
TATTGAATTGCTTGCTGGAACCCTCTTTTAACGATCATATTTTAAGTAATCTGTAATAATTAATTATTTTCAAATAGTTTTATATTCTGGATCTGATATCTCACCTGCAATCATGCCCCTAACAATTAAAGAAAATAACAAACCATTCGCAGCAGTTATCACGTCCTGTATCCTTTTTGGGATGATAGGAATATTTGTAAAAGAGATAAAAGGTATGGACGCAGGTTCTATCCTGTTTTACCGGCTATTTTTCGGATTTGCGGCCATTCTGGGGTATCTTGTGGTATCTGGAGGTATAAAAAAAGTTGGACTGAGACCGAAAAAGTTCTATATGTTACTACTTGGAGTTCTTAATACAGTAACGATGTTTGCGTACTTTTCCTCAATCAAATATACTGGCATTCCTGTAGCCGTGCTTCTTCTATACACAGCACCCATATATGTTACCCTGCTCTCTCCTTTACTCCTTAAAGAGCACGTAACTCTTCGGGACATGCTTGCACTTATTCTGTCTATCTCGGGTATACTGATTGCAGTCAATCCTTCAACTCTTTACGGGAGCACAGGTTCCGAAAATGGAAACTACATCATAGGAATCCTTTTTGGGCTGCTTTCCGGGCTTTCTTACGGCTGTTCGATCATGACCATAAACTACCTGAAGGAAACCTATTCGGCTGTCGAGCAGCTGTTCTGGTCAACAGCAATCAGCCTCGTACTGCTCCTGCCTTTCGGGATCTCTATATCGGCACCGGTCCTGCTCGAAAACCTGAATTTGCTGGTGCCTTTAGGCGTTATAGCTACAGCTTTTGCCTCCATTCTGTACTTTAGAGGAGTGGTGCATATAAAAGCACAGACTGCAGCTGTGTTCTCCCTGCTTGAGCCGGTGAGCAGTATCGGTTTCTGCTGCATGCTCTTTGGAGAGCCTGTGCAGCCAAACACAATTGGGGGCTGCCTTTTCATCCTTGCAGGTGCTGCACTTATTGGTTACGGTCCGATCCGGCCAGGAGCTTCAGAAACATATTTCAGGAACATGTGGGCAAGGTTCTTCCAGCCTTACATGCCCTTGAGGCCGGGGAAGCTTTGATTATCTTCCCCTTTATCCCTTTTTTAAAAACAGCTTATGTGAGCACGTCAGAAGCTCTTTAATCAGAAAATTTAACGTTTCTAAAGTGATTGTATCTTCTTGGTTTATTATTCCAATTTAAAGGTGAGTTACTGATGGAACAGCGATACTTGAGGTATTCTGATGGTCGATATGAAGCAGACATTGATATCACCGTGGAAGAATGGAAATCCATGCTTCAATGTCCAAATATTTTTTACAAAGAAGCTTTGTATGGTAAATGATCGACCATTTCCATGTCAACTACCCACCACTAAAGTGGCAGGCATGTAAATGCCTTAGTTGAATAGCCTTTAGTTATGCTGGTCACGATATTCGTAGATACTCCACACGTTTACGGAGATTTCTATCTGGATTAAACATTCCTGAGAGGTAGGGAAAGTGTTCAGGTCAGTAACAAGCCAGCATAACAGTGGCAATGTGGACCAACTCCTGACAAAAAGGGCGATTTTACTTGCGGGCTTATGAGGCTTCTTGTATCTCTTTTTTGGAAAGGCCGCTCTCCTTCGTCGAGCGGGACAAGAACGAAATGATGAAGCGAATGACGTTGACACGTCAAAGAGATCTAATTATTCCTTTTGATCAAAGCTACAGACTCTAAGCCATCAAGTATTCAGCTTGAGCGAAAAGGACACCGTCCTCCCGAGACGGGACTCGAGCGGGACAAGAACGACACGGTAGACGAATATGGTTGTATTGATTGAGATCTCTATCAATTAGTCCTCTTGAGCGCAGCGAAAAGGACACCGTCCTCCCGAGACGGGACTCGGGCGGGACAACTTTTTTGAAAAACCTTTCCTTGAGTCCGAATTATATAATAAAGTATTTATTGGCTGAAAACAGTGGATAAATAAGGAGGAAGCTGAAGCTTTTTCTCAGGGAATTATTTTTGGGAGAATTGATTTTTATGGACCTGGACATGATCAATAAACTTGTTTTTGATGTTGTGGAATCGGTCAGGATAAATGAACACGAACCAGGTGCAGGGGTTGAGTTTGCAGTCCAGTTTTCAAGGAAAAACGGGATTTCTTCAGATTATCTCCTGAACATCGCAAAGATATGCGACTCAAAGGGAATGTTCAGGGAAGAATACGTGTTCATGAAAACCTGCGCCCTCCTTGCAGAAGGGGAACAGCAAATCGAGGCTTATTTCCTTTCGGGAGTTCTTGCTTATTTCATGGGGAAAAAGGAAACTGCTCTTCAGGAATTCGATGAAGCCCTGAAGCTTGATCCCGGACACGTCAACTCGCTCTGCAACCAGGGGGTTGTCCTTTCCGAGCTTGGGCAAAAACTTGAAGCTGAGAGCCGTTACAGGCAGGCTCTTGAACTTGAGCCGGGGCATGTCAGCACCCACTGCAACTATGGGAACCTCTTTTTTGAGCTCGGGAAACTGCAGGAGGCGGAACGCGAGTTCAGGACAGTGCTTGAACTGGACCCTGGAAATGCAAACACCCGCTGCAATTATGCCAACCTCCTTGCCGAACTGGGGAAAAAAGAGGAAGCTGAAGAACAGTTCGTACAGGTGCTTGAACAGGTGCCTGAGCACGTGTCAGCCAACTATAATTATGCCAATTTCCTCAAGGTGGAGGGAAAAGTTGAGGAAGCTGAAGTTCATTATAAAGAGGCTTTGAAGGTAAGCCCTGGTCACATAAGTGCTCTCTGCAACTACGGCAACCTGCTCTCAGAATCCGGCCGGACTGAGGAGGCGGCAATGCAGTACAGGCTTATCCTCAGGCTGAAACCCGGGGATGCGGATACCAGGGCTAATTATGGGCAGCTCCTTTTTGAGCTTGGGCGGTATCCTGAAGCTGAAATCCAGTACAAAAAGAACCTTGAAATAGACCCATGCCACGTCCCTACGCTCTGCAACTACGGCAACCTGTTGAAACGGCTAGGGATGTTCCGGAAGGCTGAGACCATGTACCGGGAAGCCCTGGAACTGGATCCAGAAGACATTACCACCCGCTACAACTACAGCCTGTTCCTCTTCAAGCTTGAGCGCTTTGATGAGGCAAAAGAACACTATATTAAAGCTATATCCCCGGATTCTTCACCGATTCTTTTTTAACTTTGGGAGCGCGGAGGCACAGCGAGAAGTCCCCTTCCTCGGAACAGGTGGGGGATGAAAGCGAAGCCTCGCACCGTTGTTAATATAACTTTTTAACAGTTAACCGTTATTGATTCCGAAAATCGATATAAACTTATAAACCTGTATTATAATATCCGTAGCTCTCCCTCACCCATGTGGTAAAGGTAAAGTAGGGGATA
>JBFHIK010000332.1:0-3427 GCA_041596555.1 Methanosarcina sp. | reverse complement strand
TATTTCTTCCTTCTATTTCTTCCTTCTATTTCTTCCTTCTATTTCTTCCTTCTATTTCTTCCTTCTATTTCTTCCTTCTATTTCTTCCTTCTATTTCTTCCTTTTATTTCTACCTGGTTTACTCAGTGGGAAATATTTTATATTTAAAAATTAATGACTGATCAGTTAATCTTTCACCATTGAAAATTAAAATATGGACCAGCAGGTAAAGGACAAAAGAGCGGCAATTATGGAGGCGTCTCTGAAGCTCTTTACGGAAAGGAGGTTTCATGGCATATCCACCACGCAGATTTCAAAGGATGCGGGTGTAGCTACAGGAACCCTTTTTATACAGGAACCCTTTTTATACAGGAACCCTTTTTATACAGGAACCCTTTTTAATTACTTTCCGACGAAGAAAAACCTGATAAATAGCCTTTATTTTGAGGTAAAGAGCGGATTAAGCCTCAGTATAAAAGAAGAAATTGATGCTGAAGCTACTTTTCAGGGCAGGATGAAGAAGCTGTGGTCAAATATCATCAGGTTTGGTGTGAACAACCCTGAAGAATTCCTTTTTATTGAACAGTTCAGTTTATCTCCTTATATCACAAAACTCACCCGGGAAGAAGTGATGAAAGACTATGTTTTCATCTTTGATTTTATGGAATACTTCATGAAAGAGTGATCCGGGCACGCTTCAACTGAATTGTCCCTGATGATTCTACCAAAGCACCAGAGAGGTGGTGAGTTTTATTCTGGTCTCTGATACCTGGACTCTGATACCCCCTCAGGATGCAGAAGAAACCATCGAAGAGGGATTTCAGCTCCTCTGGAAAGGTCTGGAGAACTCATAATTTATTTCACGGATATGTGGATGACTAATCAATCAAATAGTCAACCTGGAATCAGGAGAATTAAAAATGCTGTACAGAAAAATACCAGGGAACGGAAACGAACTTTCTATACTCGGTTTCGGATGCATGCGTCTTCCTCTTAAAGAAGGAAAAATAGACGAAGAAAGAGCCAGACAGCAGCTGCGCTATGCAATCGATCACGGAGTAAACTACATCGACACAGCATGGCCGTACCACATGGGAGAAAGTGAGCCTTTTGTAGGAAGAGCTCTTGCTGACGGGTACAGGGAAAAGGTCAAACTCGCAACAAAACTTCCCTCCTGGACCGTGAAAAGCCACGAAGATATGGACCGAATTCTGAATGCCCAGCTTGAGAGGCTCAGGACCGACCATATAGATTATTATCTGGTCCACGGGCTCGTTGGGAAGTTATGGGATAAAATGGAAAAGCTCGAGGTTCTGGACTTCCTTAATCGGGCAAAGGCCGACGGGCGCATTATCAACGCAGGCTTTTCCTTCCACGGGTCAGTTGAGGATTTCAAACGGATTGTGGACGCCTATCCCTGGACTTTTTGCCAGATCCAGTACAATTTCCTGGACGAAAAGAACCAGGCAGGCACAGAAGGACTTGAATATGCAGCTTCAAAGGGCCTTGGAGTAATCATCATGGAACCTCTGCGCGGAGGCAAACTGACACATCCCATACCTCCCGCAGTCCAGGATATCTGGGACGAAGCCCTCGTAAAACGCACACCAGCAGAGTGGGCTCTCCGCTGGATCTGGAACCGCCCAGAGGTTACGGTTGTGCTTTCAGGCATGAACGAAGAGTCTCATATCGAAGAAAACCTGAAAATTGCAGATGAAGCATACCCGAATTCCCTGAAAGAGGACGAACTTCAGCTCGTAAAGAAAGTGGAACATAAATACAGGGAACTTATGAAAACGGGTTGTACAGGTTGCAGGTACTGCACACCCTGTCCTTCAGGAGTGGACATTCCTGCCTGTTTTGAAATCTACGATAACTTTTACCTCTCAGGGAATGAAAAAGAAGCAAAACTCATGTATGCGGCAAAACCCGGAGGAATAATAAGAGGTGACGTCACGGGATATGCTTCACAATGCGTGAAGTGCGGAGAGTGCGTTGAAAAATGCCCGCAGCATCTGGACATACCGTCCCTGCTTGAAGCTGTTGTGGAAGAATTTGAGGGAAAAGACTTCAAGGGATGGAGAGTCATGGCAAAAAAAGCTTTTGGAAAAGAGTAAAATCAGGTCTTTTGACCCTGATTTTTCTGCATAAAGATCCTCTCCAAACTTAATAAATTGAATCTGTTTTTTCAGTTTAGATCTCTGCATTTACTTATTTTTTGAATTTTCAGGAAGCTTTTTATCAGGAGTAACTCCATAATATTTTGTCCTTGCGGCTCCCCAGATACAGCCTTTTTTCCCGAATATTTTCAGTTCGAGGTTCTGGATAGATTTGCATACACTGTTACCTGATCTTGCACCTTTGCACACGATACAGAGTTTTTCACAAAAAATAGGGGGTTTACCCTTATTTTCAACCATTTCCTCGCTCCCGCTTATTTGAGTTATTTAGATGTTACACCTGTACTTTTCCTTGATGTACTTATTTGATCAGGTGTCCAGTTATAAAGAGCATTAATTGAACTATTTTATTTCAGGTATATTTTCCTATCACAGAAGTTTCTTTCCAGCTTCAGGACCTGGAGCACACTGGAAGACATCGCTGATCCCGACTTCTATGAGGGTTTTTGCAGGAAGACCAGGCTTTGCAGCATTCACAATTGATTTCATTTTATCGAATTTTTCGCCTGAACTGATAATTGTAGCCTTTCCTTTGATCTGGAAGCAGCCGCCTGTTTCGGGACCCCATACATAGATTGCAACGTTTGGATTTTCTTCCAGATTTGCCAGGGATTTAACCATGAAGTTGTCCGCAATCCATATAGTCTCATCGTCTACAAGCAGACAGAAACCTATAGGCACTACGTTAGGAACTCCCTCTTTTGAAGCCGTAGCAACAGGGAAGATCTTTACTTTTGAAAAAGCAGTTTTCATTTCTTCATTTAACTTTACCATAATGATTCACCAACAGGATAATCGGCAGTACAAATTTATATATTTAAGCGTTAGAATTCTGTACCTGAGAGTTTCTTTGTGCACTTTACTAACCTTTCAGGGCAAAAGAATCTATCTAAGCATTTTTTTATAAAAGGGAAGGGGAAGGGAAGGGTAATAGTGAACTTTCAGAAGCTCAGGGAACCGGGATCAGAGATACTGAAAAAATTGGCTCAAAACCGAAAAGGTTATGGAATAAGAGAGCTGACTGAAAAAATTTAGATCTATTTCCGGCTGCTTTGAAGAAATTTATGCCTTGTTTTCGGTCCTTCTTGCCTTAAAATCCGTGGACTTCGGAAATACCACCCTTGAAAAGAATATGTTTTACACTTCGCTTGATTCCTTTCTCATATGTTGAAATAATTTATGAAAGCCGCCCGAAAAATCATGCCGATAAATGCCAGAAAATTGCGAGAGATCCTTAAAAAACGCAGTGCCTTATAGGCCCGGAAGCT
>JBFHIK010000331.1:0-3428 GCA_041596555.1 Methanosarcina sp. | reverse complement strand
ATAACTCTACAGGATAACTCTACAGGATAACTCTACAGGATAACTCTACAGGTATTATGTGCTGCACATGCAGTTATAGTCAGGTTACATACAACCCTTACATTTGGAACAATCGCCGCAGGGTGTTGCTTCCGTATAGTCACCGCCTGTGATTTTGAACGTAGATTCAGATATCCTGTAGTCGGCTGCTCTGTTGCCGTCATCAATCGTTACAGTATCCTCGCCAAAAAGCAATTTTATCGGCACTTTTTCATATTCTTCCATCAGGCCCGGTTTTAGCTTTGGGAAAATAACTTTCTTTTCGCCGCTGCTTTTTCTGGCCATAATGATGTCAAAGGTAGCAAGAGAAGTTAACCTGCCATTTCTGTCAAAGCCCAGGGAGTTTTTATCCGCATCAATACCCAATGCATTCGCATCATATGCATTTATCAAACCAATAGGGGTTTTAACAGGGACCGGGACTGCCGGTTCTACGGATTCTATGCTGCCATCTTCAAAAAGCTTAAATCCTGTTCGAATGGGGATTTTTCCTGTAGGGGTGTCAATTGTGATTCTTTCGGTAGGCCACAGAATCAGGCTTCTGATTTTTCCGTCCGGATAAAAGCGCAAACCGATTATCTTTGTACTGAAGTTCCCAAACGGAAAGATAAAATCATATTTCTGTGCCAGTGCACCTTCTTCTTCTTCCGACCAGAAACCGCTGATTTGCCCGTTTAAAGGGAACAAACTATTGATAGAACCATCTTCAAAAAAAGTGACCAGTTCCGCCGGGAATATTCCTATTGACGTGCTCACTTCAGTTTGCTGCTCTAAAGAAATGCTTTTAATTTTCCCGCTTTTATGGAAAGACAAAACTTTTAATTGTTTTCTTCTAACTCCGGGATTTCCATACTGCGGAACAAAATCCCCGTATTTTGTGCTAATCAAATTGTAATCTTTAAGCTTACACTCCTTCAGTTCGCCGCCATCATATGTGGTAAAGCTCGTTATCCCTTTGATTCCACTTGTTTCAACAGTTAACATTATGTACCTCCCTGACAAAAAAATGAATCAAGTTCTTTGCTTTGCCAGAGATGACAAAGCCTTAATTTTTTGTGTGCCCAACTCGACTTTTCTTTTAAGCATAACTTCAAGCCTCCGTTATTGCAGTATTTTTGTTGAACGCTTTGAACGCTTATTCCAATATATTACTTGAATTTATAGGAATACAGAATCCTATTTCCTACTTACTAATATATATAAATTTCTCTTGAGAATTTTATTAAGACTCAGTAATAAAGCAGTTTCTACTATTCTTACTCTAAAGGGACTTCCAAGCTTATGGTTTTCATATTTGATGCCGGACCTGAAGCCGGGACCGACCCCGGAAGCTTTGTCCTGCCTACGTTCCTTGTTATGTTTTCCCTGGACCTGAGCCATCTGCTGGACAATAACCCTGTGCTGGAACAGGTGGATAAAGACGCAGGTTCAGCTTTTTCCCTTTTGATCTTCAGCGATTTAATTTTTTGCTCAGCGATTTAATTTTTTGCCTGCCATAATAAATTTCGGAAAAACCGGAAGATTTCTGTGAGATCAATTCCAGATAACCGGTCAGGACAAAGAAAATATATTGCTGTGTATGCATAGATAGGGATTTTATCAGCATCGGAAAAGTTTCCGATCTGGATGTATTGGTCTACTGACTGGCATTTTTTGTGTAACTCTCCTATCCTGTGCTGGGTTTTTTGTTTTCGATTTTTTGATCTTTAACAGGGTTCCGTTTTTGTCATCAATCCTCAACAGCAGGCTAAGATTAAGGCATCCGTGAAAAAAGTCCATTTTAAAAAAAATTACATAAGTATTTAATATCTTCGGACCAAATACATCTTGATTAAAATGGACTTTAGATTAATTTTTATAATTGGATTTGCAGGTTTTGTGGTTATTGTTATTGGACTGGCCCTTATTGTAACATATTCCCAGGAAAAAAAGCGTTCACAAAGTTTAGCAGGTCAAGCTAAAGTACTCGGATTCAGGCCGGATACAAAAAACCTCGTTGAATCTTTACATATTAAAGAAACGAGAATTGGAAACCGACAGAAGATTTACAACGTGTTTGCAGGCACATTCTGTGGGGTACCAGCAATTACTTTTGACATAGATATTTCAATTGGCAATTTCGGGCCTGCAAAAGTGACATCTCATGGGAATACGTTTAAGTCCTCATGTATAGTTTTTAAGCAAAATGCTCCGGTATTTTTATTGCAGCCAAAATCAATTTTATCCAGAAATGCATACAACGATGACTTTTCTCTGGATGGGGATGCATCTTTTCTAACTGATACTCTTGCTCAAACAATTCGAAAAAAATATAAAATTGAATCTACCGGAACCCATGTATCATTTGTTCCTTCCGGAAAGCGGATTCAAAACATCAATGAGGCACTGGAAAATGCTTACAGCATATTAAAACAGATATCTCCACGATAAGACCTGAGTTCGATTTCAGGAGTTTTTCAACTCAAGTTGAGGTGGAGATACAGATTGATGAATGGGGTATTTTACGGCTCTGAAAGGCCTTAAAACCCCATCCAGTACTTATTCTGCACCCTTCAATCTTTAAATATTCTGTGTAGCCGTAAACCCATTTTCTGCAAAAGACAGCACCGGCCCGGGGATTTTTGTCCTGCTTGTGTTCATGATTACGTTTTCCCTGGGACTGAGCCGGCTGCCGAGAAACAACCTTTTGCTGGAACAGGTTGACCGGGATGTAGGCTCGGCTTCTTCTCTTTTGATTTTCACATGTCTCACGCTGGGAGCCGCTGACATGTAGCTGATTTCGTTGGACTGGTCAGATAAGATTCCTGTGCTCGGATCAATTATTCTAGGCTGTGGAGCTCTCGTTCTGGGCGCATGGGTTGTTTTACAGAAGAGGGGTATTTGAAGAAAGCGGGAGTTTGCACGAATAGCTCATTTTCCCCCATATGATAGGACCTTTTGAATCCACGGTATAAAGAGGATTCATGGAAAGTAAAGAAAACTATTTTATGAAAAATGAAGAGACGAGAAAAATGAAGAGACAAGAAGAAAGGAAAAAAAGAAATATTCCAATGAAGCAGCTACTTTGTAAATATTTCAGTAAGCTTATCCTCAACTTCCCTTATCTTCTCTGGCTTTAAGGAACCACGCCTGTAAAGGATAAGGGATGTGTCGGCAGTAAAGATTTTGTTTGTACGGATCAGGCTCCTGGGAGCAGGCAGGCTGCCTTCTTTGAAGTCATCTTTTGAAAGGAAGACTGCATATCCGTCTTTTCGGGTAGCTGTTGTGATCTGGCAGAGGATTAGGTCATCTCCCTGCAGGTCCGCTATAACAAGTGCAGGCCGTTTTTTCGAAGAGCTAAGGTCTGAAAATGGGAATGGTAAGACCACAACGTCGCCTTTCACAAATCT
>JBFHIK010000330.1:0-3453 GCA_041596555.1 Methanosarcina sp. | reverse complement strand
TAAACAAACTACTGATAAACAAACTACTGATAAACAAACTACTGATAAACAAACTACTGATAAACAAACTACTGATAAACAAACTACTGATAAACAAACTACTGATAAACAAACTACTGATAAACAAACTAATACCCGAACTTGTTATAGAAGTTTCCAGTACTCCTTCCCATCAATAACCTCATAACTGGTTCTATGGATTCGAACCATTTCTTCCAGAATTTCCGGAAGCCTGCCAGGTTGAGTGATTTCAAAAACTACGGGGTCAAGAGCATGGTTCACGTAGAGGCTGTGTTTAAAATCTTCAAGACTCCAGAGTTTTTGAGGGTATTTTCTCATGCTTTTTGTCAGAATACTTATCATATCTTCCATAAAGTTCCAGGGATAGACTATCCAGGCCCAATCTTCAAGCCGCTCCCCCACATAATCAGGGTCGATTTTCGAGCTCCCAAGGTATTGTAAGGAAGCGGTTCGAACCTCTTTGGGGTTTCTGCCTTCTACGTAAGCCTTAGCACTTATCATACTTTCCCCGGTATCTACAATGTCATCTACGATAAGCACTTTTTTGCCTTCAATTACGTTGTTTGAGAGAGGATATCGTATATAGGGTTCGCCAGTGTCAATAGCTGCAGTCCCTATGTAGTGCTCTATTTTGAGACTGGACAGGTCATCAAGCCCCAGAAAATCACACAGAACCCGTCCTGCAAACCAGCCTCCTCTAGCAAGCGCGATAATAACATCCGGCTCATACCCCGAACTTTTGATTTCTCTTGAAATGTTTCGGCACAGGTTGTAAATGTAATCCCAGTTAGTAAGCACACATCTAAACGATTCTATGTAAAACCCTCCCGGATACTGAACCCGGCATATTGAAAGGAAATTTACTGTTAAAGGAACACTCAAAGGAGCACTCATTTTCAGGCTCTACCTTCGAGATTATATAATTCAGACCATAGGCTTTAAGTTTTCTTATCTTGTTAAAAAAATAGTTCAGAAAAAGACTAAAAAAAGAAATGCTTTAAAAACAAATTAAAAAGCCTTGCTGGTTTAATTTGATGCAATAAAAATATTATTTCAAAAAAGCCTTTAAATTAAAGACCTTTAAATAAAAGACCTTTAAATTAAAAACCTTCAATTACTATTTCCGGAAAGACAGACTCTTTTTAGAAAACTTCATGCGTTCAGGAGGAGTCAAAAGTCAAATACCCCTCAACTAAAAACTGAGTAGCTTCTTGAGTCATCCCTCCGATTAATGGGACAAGGCACGCAAGCCCTACTCCCTGTCCCAGGGATGAAAAATTATTTAATATATATTAATTGGGTTTAGAATATTAAGGAAAAAGATGACGAAAAGAATGTTGACGATGTTGATACTTATAACCCATGAAATAAAGATTTTATGGGTTTTATGTTTTCAGTATAAATTCTCCAGTAGAAAAAGGAGTATGGAAAATGAGTGCAATGGATAAAATACTGATAGACCTGCTCTTTATGTCCCAGAAAAGAAGGGACCTTATGCTCCTTCTCAGAAACGGCGGGAAAACACTAGAAGAAATAGTAGATATTCTTGATGTTACCCCAACAGGGATGCTTCCCCAGATCAAAAAATTAAAGGAGGAGTTTCTGGTTTTTCAGGATGACAAGGAATACAGGCTTACCCCCCTGGCAGAAGTCCTTGTAGAAAAAATGAAACCCCTGCTTGACATTCTTGAGGTTATTGAGGAACATAAAGATTTCTGGCAGGAGCGTGATTTGAGTGGCTTACCTCTGGCCTTTCTTGAGAGACTTAATGAATTAAAACCTTATTCTCTTGTAAACCCCGATCCCGAAAAAATTTTTGAGACTCCTGCAGTGTTTCTGGAAAACGTGGAAAAATCAAAAAACATACTTCATCTATCTTCGATATTCCATCCGGTATTTCCAGAAACGTTTCTGAGGACTGAGAATAAAGATGTCGAAATTACCCTTATAGTAACAAAAAGAATTTATGAAAGGCTGAAAAACGACTTTAAGAAAGAACTAAAATTTTATCTGACCCAGGAAAAGAAGAGACTTTTTGTCTGCGCTGACGAAATAAAAATAGCCATGCTGACAAAAACTGAACATTTCATGATGGCTGATTTCCTTACATGGAAAGGAGCCTATGATCAGGAGAGGGTCATAAGCTTTGAACCTGCTCCTTTGAAGTGGGCTGAAGACCTTATCCTCCATTATAAAGAGCAGGCTCAGGAGATTAAGGGATAAATCCTGGCAAAAAGGTTATCAAGGGAAGGTTTTATCTCAAAATATATTTTTCCGTCTTTACAGGCGAAAAAATATATGGATTTATCTTTATAGAGGTGACCAACTTTATATCCGAAAGTATTGCAATTTTCGTAATCAAGAACCCTGATACTGAACCCCGGCCTGCACAGGCTGTTTTTCTTCAACAGAGCAGAATGATACTTCGGAGTGCCGTTTAAAAAATGAAAGACCCTCTCTACACCCCAATCCTCCCACTTTATCAGCTTATTATATTCTTCGGGTTTGATTTTTCTGGCCCTTGGGGTTGGAGTGTCAACGGGCTGCTGTTTAATCCCAACGCTTCTGTTTTCAAGAGCTTCCATCGTCTCTGAGAGTAGTTTAATCCCGGCAGAGACTAACTTTTGACCGGTTTCTTCAAGTTTCTCCCCAGAGCTTATAAGGACACGTTCCTGGCAGATTATGTCCCCTGTATCTTCTCCCTTATCCACGTAGTGGAGGGTTACACCGGGATCGAGTATATAATCATAATATTCCCAGAACAGCGGATTTGGTCCCCGGTACTCCGGAAGGTACGAATAATGAATGTTAATAGTACCATATAAAGGAATATTGAAGATATTCTCCTTCAACAGGTGAGACATAGAGTATATAACAATAAGATCAGGTTCCACCCTCCTGATCCATATTTCCAGACCCTTACTGTCCCCTTTTCTGAGATAATAATAAGGGATCTGCAGTTTTCTGGAAAAAAGTTTTAAGCTTAAAGGATTTGAGGTAAACGAATAGTAAATGCCTGTAAGAAACCTTCCTGCGGCTCTAATAAATTTATTTGGTTCGTTTATTGGAGCACAATCAACAATTCCCACCACTTTGTGTTTCGATTCTATAACTGATTGTAGAACTTGCGTGATGCCCTGTGTGATAACCACAACCCTCAATTGAATCCCACCACAAATGTCAACTGGCGCCAGATAAAAACAAAGCCTGCTACGGATACTTCTTTTAACCTCTCTTTCAACCTGCACTTTGCGCCTATTGCAGTTATTTTTTGCGAACTCAAATTGAAAGCCTCCCTGAGTGCCAATTCCGGATATTCGATTCTGTTTGCAAAAACAATTATTTTAAAGATAAGAGATGTAGTTTATATAATTTTAAAATCACAGGACTAAGTATTCTCGAATAAGTGGAAGAATTATTTTTAATTAAAAC
>JBFHIK010000329.1:0-3512 GCA_041596555.1 Methanosarcina sp. | reverse complement strand
CCTCAAGTGTAGAGCATAAGAATTTATTTAAATCAAGGCGCTTAATTTCCAGAAAATCCAGAATAGAAAATCCAGAATAAAAAATCCAGAATAGAAAATCCAGAATAGAAAATCCAGAATAAAAAATCCAGAATAGAAAATCCAGAATATTCACTACAACGTTAAGGGACTCGAATCCCTTCTTTCACAGGCACCTTCTTTACTTTCACAGGTACCTTCTGTATTATGTATTTTTTAGTATCTTGATCCATTTTGGTGGTCTTTTGTCGTCGAAAATTAGCCGTGAAACCTTTATTCGGTCTATTGCAGACCTTTTAAGAAAAGCAGAAATCGAGCTTCCTGATGATGTGATTGAAGCACTCAGAAAAACCGAAGCCCGGGAAGAAAGCCCGGTTGCAAAGTCCCAGCTTCAGGCAATCCTGAAGAATATAGAGCTTGCAAAAAATCATGGGGTTCCCATGTGCCAGGACACAGGCATAATGATCTTTTTTGCCGAGCTCGGGACGGAATTTCAATCCGGCTTTGACCTGGAAGCTGCTATCAGAGAAGCCGTTGTCCTTGCAACAGCCGAGATTCCTCTCCGTCCTAATGCCGTGGACCCCCTGACCCGAAAAAACAGCGGGGATAATACAGGAATCGGAATTCCGGACATCCACTGGAAACTTGTGCCCGGAAAAGAGCTCAGGATCACGGTTGCCCCGAAAGGCGCGGGCTCGGAAAACATGAGTGCTCTCAGGATGTTGAACCCAACTGAAGTAGGAAGCATCAAAAACTTCGTGCTCGAAACGGTTATTAACGCAGGCGGAATGCCCTGTCCCCCTCTGACTCTTGGCGTGGGGATCGGAGGTTCCTTTGACAAAGCCGCCAGGCTTGCAAAAGAAGCCCTGCTTGAACCCCTTGACACCCATATGAACGAGTTTGAAAAGGGAATCCTTGATGCAGTAAATGCTCTCGGGATCGGCTGTATGGGGCTCGGGGGCAGTACAACCGCCCTTGCCGTGCATGTAAAAACCGCACACTGCCATACGGCCTCCCTGCCTGTGGCCATTAACATCCAGTGCTGGGCGAACAGGCACGCTTCAGTCGTGTTCGGGGGGGAAGAATAATGGAGTACCACCTACAGACCCCACTGAAGATAGAGGATATTGAGAAACTCAATGCTGGAGACATTGTTTATATCTCCGGAGAGATCCTGACAGCCCGGGACGAAGCCCACGCCAGAATTCTTGAAATGAAAGAAAAAGGAGAAGAACTTCCTTTCTCCCTTGAAGGGGCAGTAGTCTATCACTGCGGACCCCTTATGCAGAAAAACGGGAAAGGAGATCCCGAGGAATGGAAGGTTGTCTCCGCAGGCCCCACAACCAGCGGCAGGATGTCAAAAATGACTCCTCCTCTCCTGAAAGCCCACAATGTCCGGGCAATTATCGGAAAAGGCGGGATGAAAAACGTTTCTGAAGCCTTGAAGGGCAGATGCGTCTACCTTGCGTACACCGGGGGCTGTGCAGCCCTTGCCGCAGAACTGATCAAAGAGGTGGAAACCGTCCACTGGCTTGACCTTGGTATGCCTGAAGCTGTCTGGGTGCTCAGGGTTGAGAAATTCGGACCTCTCATTGTAGGAATCGATACAAAAGGAAAAGATATTTTTGCAGAGGTAAGAGAAAAAGCTGAAAAAGTGCTTGCAGAAATGAAGAAATGAAAATGAAATCATTAGCCGCGCTGGGAACTTTGATCCTGGAATATCAACCATGTAGTAGGGGGCGGCCAAAAAATCGTTAAACCAAAAAAATGTTTCCCGGTTATCCACTGATGGGGCCGGGCAGCAAACCTGTGGAAAGTTTAAGGTCTATGTCGGTTTTCACCGCCAAACATACCCTTTAAACTTTCCTTCCAAGTTATGTTTTCAAGTTATGTTTTCAAGTTATGTTTTCAATTTATTTTGGCATTAAAGTATCCCGATGCTTTCATTTTTTGTGCCTGTAATTCGGGAATTTCATGTGCGTTTTTTTCAATATATTTATTCAGATCTTCCTTTTTGTTAAACCGGTCGAAAGCAGCAAGCAAACAGCAACTGCGATTATTCCGAAACCGGGGGATTGTTCTTCTTTTATGGGAGCTGAGGCGGTGGAGGTACGGGCTTCTTCCGAAGCTGAACGATCGGGAACCAATTCCATTTTTCCGCTTTCGTCAGGAGTGCCGGATGCTGTGGCTTTCTTTCCGGTAATCGAATAAAGAGAGAAGCCTGGCGTCTCGGCCCTGAAATAGAAGTATTCCTTGTCTTCACCTGTCTGCTCTGTTGAAAGTGGATTCCATTTGTCATCCTTGAACCTGTTAAGGGTGGTTGTGGACACATCGATATTGTTTTCCTCTACCCAGGTTTTCGGAACCCTGAAATCTATGTATGCTTTTTTGATGTTTTCAGAACTTTCAAAACGTTCATTCCCAACCAGGACGTTCATCTGCTGGTAAACGATTCCTTTTGCGTCCCCAGAAGACCCGGAAACCGGTTCATCGAGTACCTCGATTCTGGCAACAACAATTCCTGAATATTTTTCTGCCGTGAAAACGACCCCGAGCACATCTGTTTCAGCACCGTTAAACTGTAAATGTGACTCCTTTCCTGCAGTTACCCTCTGCTGGGCTCCGGAAACTTTTTTCACATCTGAAGCTCCGGAATTTCCCGGAATATAACGTGAAGAATGGCTGCTCCCTCCGGAAATCCCGCTGCTATCATCATCGATAGGTTCGGGAGGTTTTACAAGCGGGAGGTAATCCACATTTATCCCATCATCAGTGATGTTGTAGGGCAGGTCACAAATACCATCTCCCTCCGTATCGTTGCAGGTCTGGCTCCAGCCGCTGCCGTCAGGAAGAGACCAGCAATTTCCACCTATATAGGCTCCACCCATAACATTCTCGCCTTCTGTCCTGGTGGTATTCCAGATGCTTGCCTGGGCATAGGGGGTCTTCAATTTCACGAGGTTTCCTCCTGATGAAAACAGGGAGAGCTTTTCTTTGTCAGGTTCGCTGGAGAGCTCTGAACCGGGTTCTCCATCTCTATAAAAGCCTGTTTTCGGATCTTTTCCCTCAAGTTCCCGATTCATAGAACCGGGCTCGAATAAAGCCCCAATTCCGGTTTCTTCTTTTTCCGCACCTTCCGGGAAACCGCTGCTAACCGTGTTCCGTGAGCTTGCCATTAAGAATCCTTCATTTGCAAGTTCAACGTTTTTCTGGTTGTTGAAGTAATTGTCGTAAATTTCACTCTTTTCCGAATACATAAGGTAAAGACCACTTATGTCATTATTCAAAATCCGGTTGCCTGTTATTTTACTGTTAACACAACCGACCAGAAAGATCCCGGAAACTGGGATATCTTCAAAAGAGCCAAGCTGACCGTTGGAAGTGACAATGTTTTCGTTCAGGCTATTGTTGAGGGCTTCAAAAACATAAATACCTCCTAGCTGATTCGAGTTCACACTGTTTCTTTTCAGGTTACTGGTATCCGAGTCTTCGAT
>JBFHIK010000328.1:0-3524 GCA_041596555.1 Methanosarcina sp. | reverse complement strand
GCCAGTCTCTTGACCATTCTTTCTGGTTCCACATCGGGTTGGCTAAAACTCGGTCGAAAACCATCAGTTCGCCGTTGTCCAGCAGCTTGGGGTCGGCCATCGTGTCGCCTTTCTCGATCCGTGCGTCGAGGATGTCGTGCAGGAGCATGTTCATCTTGCAGATGGCCCAGGTGTTGAGGTTCTTTTCCTGCCCGAAAAGGGAGATTTTGTCCTGGTTTTTGCCGTGTTCCTGCAAATAGTGGATGCATTCGATAAGCATGCCGCCTGAGCCGCATGTGGGGTCGCAGATCCGCATATCTTCGGCGGGCTTGACCAGCTTTACAAGGAGCCTGACCACTTCTTCAGGGGTGTAGAATTCTCCGCCTTTCTTTCCGGCATCGTCTGCAAAATGTTTGATAAGGTATTCGTAGGAGCGGCCCAGCATGTCTTTGTTTTCAAGGGAATGGTTTGCCAGGTTGTATTTCCCAAAATGCGTGATAAGCTTCTGAAGGACGGCATCAGATATGCGCCCCTTGTCGTTAAAATCAATAGCAATCAGCACGCCTTCAAGGGAGCTGTTTTCATGTTCCAGGGTTTCAAAGGCTTTGTTGATGGCTTCCCCTATATCAGAAGACTTCTTTTCAAGTTCGGACCAGCGGGCGCGGGGTGGGACGAAAAAACTGCCTCCGTGCTCGTCTTTGTCAGTTAAAGCAATCTCCTGTGCTTTGGCTTCAGGCATGCCTTCTTTTACGAGTTCTTCCGTAACCCGGATGACATTTTCATCAAACTGGTCAAAGAGCCTTTTCAGGAAAAGCATCCCGAAAATGTAGTGCTTGTACTCGGAACTGTCAATTGAGCCCCGCAGGATGTCTGCGGCTTTGAAAAGGTGAGTGTTGAGTTCATTGAGGGTTAAGGGCATGTTTTTTGGTCCTGTTTTGGTCATGTTCTGGCGCTAAGGATGAACTGTATGTTAAAATTCTGCATGTGAAATGAAGGGGTTAGAATCGAATAATATGACTATCTCTTATTAATAATCCAGTAAAAAGCTTGTGATTCTGATTTATTCTTTGAGGGTCAGAGGCATGTTTTTGGGTCATGTTCTGGTGAGAATGCAAACTGTAGGTTAAAATTCTGCATGTGAAATATAGGTTTGGAATCGAAAAATATGACAATCCCGAATTATTCAATAAAAAAATTGTGATTCTGTTTTGCTCGTTGAGGATCAGATACATGTTTTTGGGCCATGTTCAGGTGAAAATGAAAAACTGTGTGTGAAAATTCTGCATGTGAAATAAAGGGGTTAGAATCGAGCAATATGGCGATGTCTAATAATCCAGTAAAAAGCTTGCGACTCTATTTTATTCGTTGAAGGTCAGAGGCATGTTTTAGGTCATGTTCTGGCGCGAAGGAAAATGCTGTATGTGAAAATTCTGCATGTTAAATTGTTCAATTTTGAATAACTTTATATCGATTTGATCTGAAAAATTAAAAAGTAGAGAAAAGGTAAAAAGAGTAGGGAAGAAATAAAGAGGTAAAATAAAGAGGTAAAATAAAGAGGTAAAAAATGCCGGAACATTATAACCTTATTTCCTGGAACGTAAACGGGCTCCGGGCTGCAATGAAGAAGGGCTTTCTGGATTTGCTGCTTGAGCAGAAATTCGATGTTATCTGCATCCAGGAAACAAAAGCCTCCCTGGACAAGCTTCCGAGGGAAGCAAAGAACATTCCCGGTTACTACAATTACTTCGTTTCTGCGGAACGAAGCGGCTACAGCGGGGTCGGGACGTTTTTAAAGGAGAAACCCCTTAAAGTCGAAACAGGAATGGGAATTGAAGAGTTTGACAGAGAAGGCCGTTTTCTTAGAATCGATTATAATAATTTCACCCTGATGAACATCTATTTCCCAAACGGCAAAGCCTCCCGAGAACGCCTTGAATACAAAATGGCCTTTTATGACGCCTTTTTAGATTACGCAAACGCCCTTAAAGCCGAAGGCAAAAAGCTTGTCATCTGCGGGGATGTCAATACCGCCCACAGAGAAATCGACCTTGCCCGTCCCGGAGAAAACGAGACTATTTCCGGCTTCCTCCCTGAAGAAAGAGCCTGGATGGATAAATTCCTTGCAGCCGGATATCTTGATACCTTCCGTATGTTCAACAGTGAAGGCGGAAACTATTCCTGGTGGTCAATGAGAACCCGGGCTCGCGAAAGAAACGTTGGCTGGCGCCTGGATTATTTTTTCGTCAGTGAAAACCTTCAGGAAAATGTAAAAGCTGCCCCGATTTACCCTGAAATCATGGGTTCAGACCACTGCCCTGTGGGACTGGAGCTTGAGTTTCAGGTTTGAATTCTTCCCGGACCCTTTAGATGCAGAGCTTGAGTTTCAGGTTTGAATTCTTCCCGGACCCTTTAGATGCAGAAACAGGACAGGAAGAATCCTGTAGGCAACATTGTATCCCATCTATCAGCTGCCAAGAAACGCATCCAGCTCAGGCATACAGCCCTTTTCTTCAAGGCTGACCCTGACTATGGGAGCCTGGTGGCTAAGGGTCCGGGGATTGACATAAAAGAAGTTGAAAGCCTTGCTAATATGACCAGAGAAGAGCGTGCAAAGAAGACTGAAAAATAAAATAGTAAGGTCAACTACCCCTGAGCTAAAGATTCGGGGGTTTCCTGCTGAAGGTTTATGAATGTTTTCTTTAGGTGGGTTACCTGTTCCCTGGATATCTCAGCTCTGTTTTAACCAATGCAAGAAGGAGGAGCTTTATTGGACAAACATAATTTGAATTATATAGCCATTTTTTTCATGCTTTTGATAACAGTATTGATTTTTGTATCACAGCTTAATACCCGTCCTTCAGGACCTGATAGTCTGGCTGATTTTGAGGATGTGACTGTTGACGAAGCAAAGAAAATGATTGAAGAAGAAGATGTATTCGTGCTTGATGTCCGTACCCCTGGGGAGTTTAACTCTTCACATATAGAAGGGGCAACCCTTATACCTGTTACAAATTCCGCAGGGTCAAATTTGAGTCCAGATCAACTGCTTGAAGCCCGAATTAACGAAGTTCCCAGAGATGGAAAAATACTTGTTTACTGCAGGACAGGGCACAGAAGCACTGTAGCAAGCAAAATTCTGGTAGCTGCCGGATACACTCAGGTCTATAATATGCAGGGCGGGATCACCGCATGGACAGGTGCAGGGTATCCTGTTGTAAGTTAAGCATTCCGGGAAATTAACAGTTGATCTGCGGCTGTCTTGATGCTTTGTTTTTTGAAGTTCTGAAAGATCCTGTGAGTTTCTCTCTGGATTAATTTCAAAGTTAGAAAAGTAGAAAAAGAATTACTTTAATTATAAAGGTGAACTACCCATCATTGAAATGACGGGCATCCTGCTTCACGGTTCTCTCTTTTGAGAATAACTCCACAGGCTCTACCCTCTGTTCCAGAGGTGATTAGATTATTAATTGCAAATTGTTTAATGTTGATGGCTGCATTAATATCTCTGTCATGGTTTGTATTACAAGAAGGACAAAGCCATTCTC
>JBFHIK010000327.1:0-3547 GCA_041596555.1 Methanosarcina sp. | reverse complement strand
GGAGAACCACTCATTAACTTACCGGAGAAAGTGACAGCCCGGTTATGTATAAACGCTTCAAAGGTTACTTTCAGCGAGCTTTGTTGCCAAAACCTATAATCATACATAACCTGTCCAAAGATAGTAGACTTGTCTTAAGCTTGTATCTGCTTATTGCAGTGCCCTACTCCGCTTTGGAAGTGACAGGGCTATCTAATATTACCTGCAAAGCGGAGATATAATAATGTTATTTGATAATGAAAATCAAGATAGATTACGCATTCCTCCCGCCACTAAAGTAACGGGAATCCTGCATAAAGGTCTTGAATAATAAAAATAACCCAAAATTAAAAAACAAGAAGGAAAAATTGATAGAGCATGGATTCAAAATACAAAACACTATTTGCGTTTTTACTGATTATATCTATATTAGTATCAGGCTGTGTACAGCCTGAGTCTGAAGAGGATGGAGAGCTTCAGGAGTTTCAAGAAACAAGAAGCACTATGGATACCACAGTTACGATAGCTGTATACGCTTCGAATGAAAGTGAGGCTTTGAAGGCAATAGATGATGCATTTAGTGAAATATACAAAATTGACGCTCTTATGAGCCCTTCAAAAGAAGACAGTCAGCTTAATATCCTGAATACCGGAGGAGAAGTTGAAAATGCTGACCCTTCCTTTGTCTACGTGCTGGAGCAGTCAAAGTATTACTCAGAGAAAAGCGGAGGAGCCTTTGATATCACCATCCAGCCAGTACTTGACCTCTGGAAGAGTAAATACCTCCCTGAAGGATCGCAGAAACCTCCAACTGCAGATGAACTGAATGAAACTCTCAAACTCGTAAACTACTCGGAAATAAGCACCGAAGATGGGAATGTAAGCCTGAAACCCGGGATGAAAGTAGCCCTGGGAGGAATTGCAAAGGGCTACGCAGTTGATAAAGCAATCGAGTCTTTGCAGGAGAATGGAATTGAAAACGCTTTTGTAAATGCGGGAGGAGACGGGAGATACATAGGTCAGAAGCCTGATGGTACATCCTGGATGGTAGGCCTTCAGAACCCTGACAGAAGCGAACAATATGTTACTGCAATTGAAGCTCGTGATATTGCAGTAGCAACAAGCGGAAACTACGAACGTTACTTTAACGAGTCGGCAAGAGTGTCCCACATCTCGGACCCGAGAACAGGATATATTTCAGAAGGCATTATTAGCAGCACGGTAATTGCCAGAAACGCTATTGACGCCGATGCTTTTGCAACTGCAGTCTTCGTGATGGGAGAAGAAGAAGGGCTTGAAATGATAGAAAATCTCGAAGGTGTTGAATGCCTTATAATAACCGAAGACAACAGGCTTGTGTATTCAAGCGGATTCAGAGAATATGAAGCAGAAGGCTATAGCTGAGGACAGATCAGTGTGAGGTGTTGTAGTTAAGATACACAAAAGGAACTGATCAGGTGTGGAGGATTTATACAGTCCATCACCAGAAGACCTGTCAGTCCAGGTATGCCGTATGCAGGGTTTCATAAATAGGACCGTCGGGGGTTAGAGTGCTTTTCTTCAGAAGCACTTTATTTACCTGCATGCTGCCAATTTTTGTATCTTTTAACTCTTTCAGAGCATCTGCAAAAGCATTTTTTTGATTTTTATTCAGGGATTTTACCCTGGCAAGGGTGGCATGAGCAGTAAATGCCCTCTCATCCTCTTTGAATTTAAAAGGTTTCAGTACGTTTTCCACATCATCATGAAGAGTCTCGAAGTTTCCTCTTGCCCCCAGCCACAGCACTTTAGGATTTGACAGCTTTGGGAAAACCCCGATGCCTTCAATTTTTGCATCGAAAGATTCACAAATAAGAGAATCAAGAGCTTCTGCCAGGGGGATAGCCATTGATTCCTCAACATCACCAAGAAACTTCAGAGTTATGTGAACGATTTCAGGGTTAACAAACTTAAGTTCAAAATCGGAAAATCTCTCCTGGATTTGACGGATTTTTTCCCTGAAACTCGGGTCCAGTTCCACTGCTATAAATGTCCTGATCAAAGCTTTCACCAGTATAAATTAGAAGAAATAACCAGAAAAATGTTTCTATCACTTCACCTTTAAGGAAAATCCAATTCAGGATGCCGTTTTCAGAAAAAAATTGTAAACCCGCATGACCCGAAATACATTTAAAAAAGGTAAGCGAAATGAGTAACTGGAATTGAGAAGAAAAATAACAGAAAAACGAGAAAAAATAGGAGCAAGCACAGAACAATTATAAGATATCAAATATTACACCACATAGTAAACAGGCCTGTTACGCATGCAATCACCGTTAATGTTAACTCTGAGAACTAATGTTAACCTATGGGAGATAACATCAACAAAAAGAAATAATAATTAACTTCAAGATCAAACAGCAAAATATAAACTAACCTCAGAACAAAAAAGCAGGACTGACAATATTTGCATAAAAATAAAAAGGGGTGAACGACATAGACAGAGCACGTATAATTGCAGAAGCGGCAGCTGATATTGCCCAGAAACTTGGTGCTGCCGCAATTATGGTCTCAGGAGACCTGAGCTTTGAGGGGATCGAGACCGGAGGAGTCCCGGTTTATTATATAGCCATGCGCCCTAAAAGCATAATAGATCACCTCGTAGCAACCGGCAAAGAAGGAAAAAGTCCTGCAAAAGAGCTAAGCGACCAGCTCAACCGGGAAGCTTCAGGCAACTTTGACCACCTGCAGCATGCAACAGCCATAGAGTACGTGCTTGGAGGGCCCAGAAGCGGGACTGTCGTTGGTGTTGTCGAAACTCGCGGTTCCAGTTCTATTATAGTCCACAGCCTCGATGAAAACCCTCTGATAAAAGCAATGAAAGAATGTGAAGAGAGGGTCAAGCCTGAAGTCATGAATGCAGTTCTGAAAATTGCTTTTGATATCGCCCTTACAGGCAGGGAAGGGAAAAAAATAGGAGCTGCTTTTATTGTAGGCGATTCCGAAGAAGTCCTGAAACGCTCTCATCAGATAATTCTTAACCCTTATGCAGGCCATGAGGAAGCTCACAGAAACATCCTTGACAGGAAAAACTGGGAATCCATAAAAGAATTTTCCCAGCTTGACGGAGTTTTTGTGATAGATGAGACAGGTTTAATCCATGCAGCAGGACGATACCTTGACGTGGACGGGAAAAATATTGATATTGATAAAGGGCTGGGAGGACGGCATGTCTCAGCAGCCGCCATCAGCAGGGATACGGTAGCAATCTCAGTTACAGTATCAGAGTCCGGCGGTGTCCTCAGAGTATACAAAGATGCAAAAGAGACCATCTGTATGGAATCCTTACAGCCTGCTACCAGATACATCTGACATGGAATGCAGGGGAAACGTTTAATTGCCTGTTTATTGGAGTCCTCCGGTGAAGGTATGGAAATTCGAGTCAATTACCCTCCCTAAAACCTTCACCTAACGGCTCAGGTTTTTGAGGAAGGGGCTTGTCTAACAAGCCCTGGTTGACCAGATCACCGATAAGGAGCAATGGAAAATCGGTAAACGATAGGAAAGAAATAGTTACCCTTGAATGCCG
>JBFHIK010000326.1:0-3547 GCA_041596555.1 Methanosarcina sp. | reverse complement strand
GCCCTGATCACAGCATATACTGTTTTTTTATCTTCAGCAAATTCATCGGACTCAAATCCTTCAATAAAATTCTCGATTTTGTCGATAGAATCAAGGATGTCCCTTAAAAAGTCCACAGGATTCCTGTCTTCGGCTCTCATAAAGCCTCAACCTCATTCAAAATTCGTTTTCCAATATTGGGTTTGAGTGCGCTTTTCATTACCAGATCTACCTTTACTCCCAAAAGGTCACTCAAATAGTCCTCAAGTTCTATGTATTTAAAGAGTCCAGGCTTCTTATCAAATTGTACCAGAACATCCAGGTCACTATCTTTGGTCTGCTCCCCGCGAATATAAGACCCAAAAATCCCAAGATAGCTTACACTATATTTTTCTCTTAACTCTGGTAGATTTTGCCTTAATATTTTTATAAAATATTCTGCGTCTTTTAGCTCTTGAGAAGGCATTGTTTCTGGAGTCCTCCATGAATTTCCGCATAATTTGGTTTAAATAGTGAATTTATCGCTAAAGGAAATATGCGTAGTATCTATTTGTCCCTTTCTCCAGTTTGCCTTTTTAACAAATGAATCTACAGAAAGACATCTTTGAACAGTAAATCAGCTCATGGGTTCGTGTGATGAGTTCAAATTAAAACTTAGAAAATCGCGGGGAGATCGCGGGAAACTTATGGGAACAGTTGCGAAGGGTTTGTTAGAAGGGTTTGTTAGAATGTGCAGCCGCCGAAATATAAAAATGGAGTTATGAAAATCATCCCGAAAAACCATATTCACTATCTTGAACCTGTCTTTTCACCGAGCGAACGCTCGGGCCAGTCCAAAAAAACCCAAAAACAAAATAAAAGGTTTTTACAGGCAGAATTCAGTGAATTTTTCCTTTTTTTTAAAACGGAACAAGAAACCTACTTTTTTTATTTTTTTGATCTTACGGGAAGGCCGCACCGCGTGCGTGACAAGCTCCGTTAAAGACGCTAATGACGTTGCTCTGGCTCCTATCCCATAATCAAAAAAATATGGCTTTATAAATCAAGTTCACTAAAAACGGGACGGTGAGGATGAACTCCCTCTCTCAGACATGGGTTTGTGTGATGAGTTCTAATCAAAACTTAGAAAGGCGCGGGGAAATAGTGGGAACCTTATGGAAACGGTTGTCAGGGGTTTGTTAGAAAGGACTGCCGCCAAAATATAAAAATAAAAGTATGAGTCATCGCCAAATAAGTTAATCTTATGAATTTATAACTTATCAGCTCATTAATTTTAATTTGGGAACTAAATTTCGTGGGGCCCGAGAGTTTTTTCAGAGAGTTCTCTGTTACCTGTGTTTTTTGTGCACCTATTGGGAGATTTTCGGGATTTAAGAAATTGATGTGCTGGTCATCATGAGCAAAGTATTGTTGCGTTTGTTTGTTAGTGTCTTTCTGGTCTCGGTTTTTCTGTCAGGGACCATAATTTCCTGCTTTTCAGACTTGAAGATGGCTTCTGCAGTTGAATTCATCCCGGCTGAAAACATTAGTGAAAACATCAGCATTTCCACAGATGAGGGACAGCAGGCTGTTTATTCCGGATATTCCGGATAGACTTTAAGCCCTGCACAGAAGAAGCTCTCAAGCGACCTGCTGCAGTTGAGTGATGAACGCTATCTGTCCGGGGAAGAGTCGCCTGAAACTCTGCGAGCCTGTATGGTTAAGCTGGGTCAGTTGAGTCAGGAGGATCCTGTTTTGAGAAGGGCAGTTCTTTCAGGAGAAAACCCGGAGAATGCTGAGAATGCTGCAGGTTCAGGGGAAAACGCCAGTGAAGCTTCTTCTTATCCGGATGAAAAAGTCTATGTGTACGTTTACCTGGAGCCTTTTGCAAATAGCAGGATACTTGACGGGTATTGCGAGGTTGAGGACAGGGATGAAGAAAATCATATTGCAGTAGCGTGGGTTCCGCTTGAATCCCTTGAGACGGTGGCTTCTCTTGCTGAGGTAAGGAACATTCAAACTGTCCTGCCTCCTTTTGTCAGGCAGGGAAATACGGTTTCGGAAGGAGACTCAATTCTTAACTCTTCCCGCCTCAGGGAACTTTACGGGGTAAATGGGACCGGAATAAAAATTGGAATAATCTCTGACGGCGTGGACAACCTTGGGGATATCCAGGCTATGGGCGATCTTCCTTCCGATATGCATGTCCTGAGCAATAAGAGAAGGGGAAATGAAGGCACGAATATGCTTGAAATCGTCCATGATATCGCACCCGGGGCAGAACTATATTTCCACGACTTCGGGAACAACAGGCTTGAATTCAACGGGGCGGTCGATGCCCTTGTTAACGCAGGGTGTACTGTAATCTGTGATGATGTAGGCTGGCTTGCTGAACCCTTCTTTGAAGACGGGATAGTGGCAGACCATGTAAAAGAAGTAATAAAAAGCCAGGACATTCTCTATGTGAGCGCAGCAGGTAATGACGCGGGCCGCCATTACCAGGGTTCTTTCTATAACAATGGCAGCAACTGGCATGATTTCAGCAGTGGGAAGGGAGAAGTGGAGAACCTGCAGCTTGAGATCTCACCCTCGGGAGAGGTATGGATTGTTCTCCAGTGGGCCGACATGTGGGAACATTCGGGAAATAACTATGACCTTTACCTTAAAAACAGGAATACTTTAGAGACCCTCGCGTCCAGTGAAGTTTATCAGGATGGGGACAATCTCCCCCTCGAATATATAATCTATACCAATAGTGGAAATAACACCCTTAACGCTTCTATCGATGTCCGAAAAACTTCCGGGGAAGCCAGAGAACTCGAGCTCTACATTTACTGCTTGACCGGGGCAACACTCAGAGATGTAAACCTCGTTTCCAGAGATTCGATTTTCGGGCACCCGGCACTGCCTGAAGTAATAACTGTAGGGGCAGTAGGGACCGGAAAATCAGGAGATCGTTATATAGAGTCCTTCTCTTCCGTAGGCCCGGTTACTCTCTACTATCCCACTCCGGAGATTCGCTCTAAAATAGACATCTCAGGAATTGACGGTGTAAGTATCACAGGTGCAGGTGGGGTCTCAAAGCGGTTTTACGGCACAAGCGCCTCTTCTCCTCATGTTGCAGCCATTGCAGGGCTGGTCTGGAGTGCTTCTCCTGAAAAGTCGGCTATGGATATAAAACGGCTGCTTTACACCTCGTCAACAGACCTCGGGGAGCCAGGATATGATACTGTTTTCGGATACGGGCTTGCAGACGCCCTCAGGATGTATGAACAGGAAACAGCCGATCCCTCTATTTATACTGTGAAAACAGACGGAAGCGGGAATTTTTCCTCAATTTCGGATGCTGTAAACAGCAGCAGGCCTGGAGATTCCATTCTTGTGTATCCGGGAACGTACAGGGAAAACGTGGGTATACCCTGGGCTCTTAATATAAGTTCTGCTTCCGGAAAACCTGAAGATACTGTTCTCGAAGCTGAAAACACAGCTAAACCTGCCTTTCATGTGACTGCAAATTCTGCAAAGATAAGCGGGTTTGGCATAAGTGGGTTTGGCATAAGCGGCTCTGGGGAAACAGGCGGGGCTGGAG
>JBFHIK010000325.1:0-3549 GCA_041596555.1 Methanosarcina sp. | reverse complement strand
CAGAAAGAAGCTTATATTTTGAAAGTTCCGTGTGTAACACTCAGGGAAAACACAGAGTGGACTGAGACCATTCAAGATGGGTGGAATATTCTAGTTGGTTCCAACAAAGATAGAATTCTTGAAGTAGTGAATGAATTTATGCCTTCAATCCAGGAACATCAGAATCGATTTGGAGATGGGAGTGCAAGCAGTAGAATTGTTGCAACAATTAATACACTATAACTCAAACTGGAGCTAACTTATGACTTGCAATGTACTTGTAGATAATTCTATAAGATCTCTTTATAACTGGGTAAAAAGTGAAGAGTATTATGGATGGGACCCTTATGATGCACTAAATAGTGAACTAGTAAGTAAATTATGTTCTAATTCCCAGCTATCGGAAATACTAATAACTCAATTGAATAAGTACTCCATCTTAAATATTAGGCCAATTCTAGGTATTGAAAAGGGATTAGATATAAAAGGTATATCTCTTTTTGCTCAATCATTTTCAAAAATTTATACTTTAACAAACGATCAACAATATAAAAGTGATCTGTTTGAATGCATCAATTTTTTAAAAAATAGATCTCTCAAACAAAAGTATGGTTTTGATTGCTGGGCAGGGCACTATTTTAACTATAGAGGTTTCGATGGAAGCATATTAGCTCCAGACATACCTGATGTTATCACAACATCAAATGTGATCAAAGCAATAGTTAACAGTTACTTAATTTTTAAGGACGAGGGGTTAAAAGATATTGCAAAAAGTGCCTATGATTTCTTAATTAAACATCTACTAGGAAAAACAGATGATGGTCTTTATTACCTAAGATATGATACTTTAAGTGTAAATAGAATAGTAATAAATGCTTCTGCTGAGGGTCTAAGTGCTATATGCAGGTTAATGTCTCTATTTGACGATGCAGAAATGAAAACAATAGCATGCAAGCTTTCCGAATTTTTAATATGTACCCAGGATTCAGATGGTTGTTGGATCTATAGTAAATATAAAAATGGAAAGGTAAGACGTCAAACTGATTTTCATCAAGGTTTTATAATAGATTCTTTGGTTGAGTACCTTCCTTTTGCTGAGTCAAAAAAAAAAGACCTGCTAACAGACTCAATTAAAAGAGGTGTAAAGTTTTACAGGAAAAAACAGTTTTTGGATGACGGCAGATGTTATTACCGATATCCCCAACTCTACCCTACAGATATACATAATCAGGCTCAGGGTATAATTACTTTTAGTAAATTAAGCACGTTTGATCCAGAATTCCTTGAATTTGCAAAGAAGATTTTGGAATGGACAATTTTTAATATGCAGGATAACTCTGGATACTTTTTCTATCAGAAAAGCCGGATTTTCACAAACAAAATTCCCTATATGAGATGGGGAGCAGCCTGGATGATGCTATCCATGGCAACATACCTGGAAAAAGTACGGGTGGCAAAATGGTAAGAGTTTTAATGTGCGGATCTGTAGCTTCCTCAGGCGGAGTTTCTACACATACCAGGAAATTAATTGAAAATTTGTCTGTTGAAGATAGCGAAATATTATTGTATAATTACTATACAAACAAAGCTAACTCAAAGACCACGAATTTTGAGAAGGTCTATCGGCGCACTTTTGGGTTGTTTTTTGAGATTTTGTCCAACAAAAAAAAGTACGAAATAATCCATGATCAAACATCGGGCGGGATCTTCAGTTTTATTTCCTCAATTACCGCCTCCATCGCATCAAAAATCGTAGATAAAAAGTTAATTGTCACATTTCATTACTCAGAAACAGAAGAATTCGTGAAAAAATATAAACCCTGTTTTAACTTTGTTTTAAAAAATGTAGACACAATGATTTTAGTTTCAAATAAACAAAAAGAAATTATCTCCAGGACTTTCCCACAATACTCTGATAAATTAGTTGTAATTCCAAACGGCTATGATTCAGCCTTTTTTTTCCCAAGGGATACTGATGAATGCCGGAATATGTTGAATGTTCCTATAGATAAAAAGGTTCTCTTTAATATATCGAACTTAATCGATATAAAAGGTCATAAATATCTTATTGAAGCAATTGGCAATATTGCGAAAACCCGATCCGACATTTTCTGTATTATTGCAGGGAAAGGGTATCTGTCAGAAACACTAGAGAAACAAATTAAAAATTCTAAACTTGAGGATTCTGTAAAACTGGTAGGATGGATTCCTGACGACGAGATTCCCATCTATATAAACACAAGTGATTTCTTTGTCCTTCCAAGTCTGGGTGAGGGAAATCCTATTGTTATGTTTGAAGCAATTGGGTGTGGAAGACCGTTTATAGGAACAAAAGTAGGGGGAGTTCCTGAGATAATAGTTTCTGAAGATTATGGATTGTTATGTGAACCTGCCAGTTCAGAAGAATTAGAGAAAACTATAATATCCGCATTAAATAAAAATTGGGACACTTCAAAAATTAGCGAATATGCCGAATTTTTTACCTGGAGGAATATTGCAAAAACGACTAAATCCGTCTATGAGCAATCTCCATAAGAATATTGGAGGATTTGTTGGGGAATATGCTATTGAGCTGATCTCAAAAAATATTAATTTGAAATTATAATTTTGTGATCCCTGTCGGGTAAGTTGGGAGGATTACTCCTCCTTTTCTCACCTAAGGTTGGACAAGAGAAATTACCAGCTTTCCCTCTCCAAAGAACAGAGTATAAGTTTCTCTCTACTCCGTTCAGGGCAATGTGCCGAAAGATTTTATTTCCTTTTATAAAGGAATGCACCAAGCAGGCAAGCCACTCCGCAATATATTTCAAAGCCAGGTAAGCTCTGGCTTTCTTCCGGTTCATTTTGTACTTCGTTATTCAGCGTATTGGATTCATTTGTTTTATTCCCTGGTTCTAACTCTATGTTCGTTTCAACATCTTCACTTGAATTCGAAGTTTGGGTATCTTCAGGCACCAGTATTATTTGTTTTGTCGGACTATACTTTTTATTAGCAGAGGAACTCGTAGCAGAAGTATCATCTACAACATTTATCGAGATATTGCTGGAAGCTGTAGTATAATTAGTTGCATCAGTCGGTGTGAAATCAACATATAAAATATGGGTCCCTGCACTAAGGACCGTTCCTGAAGCAGGATCATAGACGAAAGACCCGGGGACAGATGCAGATGCATTTAACTGAGTTTCACTCAGGGGAGTTCCATAGGTGATGTCAGCAGGGTTGCTCCAGGTTATCAAAGGTGTAGCTTTACTGACATTGATTGTTACATCAGCTGTTGCGTTAGTGTAGTTTGCAGTATCAGCAGGTGTGAAATCAGTATTCAACGTATGAGCCCCTGCACTAAGGACAGTTCCTGAAGCCGGACTATAACTAAAGGTACCAGACACGGAAGCAACTGCATTCAACTGAGTTTCATTCAGGGGAGTTCCGTAAATTATGTCTTCAGGGTTACTCCAGGTTATCAAAGGTGTAGCTTTACTGACATTGATTGTAACATCGGCTGTTGCGTTAGTGTGGTTTGCAGTATCAGCAGGTGTGAAATCAGCATTCAACGTATGAGCCCCTGCACT
>JBFHIK010000324.1:0-3569 GCA_041596555.1 Methanosarcina sp. | reverse complement strand
ACTATTTTCAGTCGATGCTGAAATATCCTGACATTCGTATAATCTTGTTTGACTTAGCCTGTAAGATGGCTGCCAGACATGACAATGAGAAGATAGAAAAATTGTTTTTTGCATACCTATGATTACTTTCCCCAACTAAATGTACCCCAGGAAGAGGGGAATAACCAGGCTTCATTTGGTTCATCACTCACTAAATTTGTGGCTTTGTTTGACCAGTAAGTTCTTGCAATGTTGATTCTGCCATCAGAATCAGAAGATATAAATCCAATATCACCTCGAAACTCAGATCCAGGAATAGGTTTCAAACCCAATTCCTTTAGTGAAATAGCAACTTCGAGCCGATAGCTACGATCATTTTTCATTACAGATAATTTTGTCCCTTTAAGAATGCGTACCTCATCAAATTTCTTAATTCCAACGGGTGAAGTATAAATTTTTTGCAGATTTTTTGGGGCCAGGGAATTTACCGGCCTCATAAGTACGGCAGTGGGCTCATTATTCAGGTTCGCCATTACAACCCGAAGATCTCCCATCGCAGGTTGAGTTCGGTTTGCGGGCGCTTTGGTGTCTGCTCCGATTTGAAGATCAACAGCATCCCCAGTCTTAAACAACCGAAGAAAATCCACCCCTTCATTTTTCCATGGACTTGGATCATCCACGTTAATTGCAAGATAAAGGTAATCTGTGTCATACCCCAGCTGTGCGTTACCTTTAAACCCTGAAGCAGTACTTTCAATTGTAAAGGAAGGAATTTTATCCCACCCACTGTTTTTACCGCTAATGTCGGGAGCCTGATTTACTTTTGCGATTACCTGACTTTTATCCATATTTTTTTTGGCATTAGAAGTCCTGGCATCATTGTCAGTGGCTGCGATAATAAGCATCTTGCCTGTGACGTTGAGAGGCGAAGCGGTAAAGCGTTTGATATATTCAAAACCATTGAGTTCCAAAACCATCGCAGACTGCCGGCCGATACCACTAAGCACGCGGAACTTACCATCATTCTGTTTTCCAAACCAACCCATGAATGGCTCACTGCCACCTCCGTATGATTCCATGGGTGCGCCTACTAATTCTTCTTCTTTTAAGGGAAGAGATAAGGAAGGAAAACGTCCATCCTGGAATATAGTTCCGATAAAAAGGCCATCTGTTGTCATATAAAAATCCTGTCCAAGATTTCCCCGCATAGCAAATACACGTCCATTGTCACCTGGAAGCTCAGCAGCAGCACCCATGATTTTAAGCGGACCAATAATGAGACCTGGCTGAGGCATAGGCGCCTCGTGTGAGCCATGCACCCCGGGATAAGGATTAGGATACGACCATAACTCCCTACCCGTTTCTGCATCTAAGGCAGACAAACCGTTGGTGGCAAAATTGCCGCGATTCATCAGGGCAAGCACCTTGTTCTCTTTAAGCACTGGCACATAGTCACCACCCCCACCTTCTGTCAGATATTTTTTGATACTTGCTGGTCCATATACAGGCGCTCCTTCTTCGGTATAACGAATTGGGACGTATCGGTCAACACCATCTGTAACAAAAGAAAGATCTTCAGTTGCCATGCGTCCACCCCAACCACTCCCATACGGAATAGGAATGCTACCATTTTCTCCAATTTTGACCGGTTTTGGATTGTGTACAGTAGCAACTTCCGAAAACTGTATTTTGCCATCCATATTGGCATCATTCCAGAAGTAGGCATCGTATGCATTTAACCCGGCATACTCCCCATCGGGCTGCCGAATTATTTTGCCTTGATGTTCAGTCAACTCACCTGATATCATGCCCACCACTCCAATGGAGGCTACCGGACGCCAGGTTTTATCGTCACCCTCCATATAAAGGACATATGGATTAGATTCATACGGGGGCACAAACATAAATTCACGTAATTTACCTCCAGCATTGCTGGAGAATCTTTGCGGCTGGGTTTGTAGATCGGTTATAGCAAATTGTTCGCCTTTGCCAGGTACCCAAAGAATACGCGTTACTTTCCAGGTACGCTTTTTCATATCCAGTTTCATTTCCACAGGTCCAGAATAAGCCAGGGTGGGATCCTGATCATGAAGAAAAACACCTGTCCCTGCATAATGGGTATTGCCAATATAGTCACGGATCAATTTTCCATCCTGGCCCCAAACGGATACTCTTCGGGGATACTCCCAACTTTCAGCAACCCATATCTGACCCATCTTATCCACTGACACAGAACTTACATGACTCATTGCCTGTTCATCAAAATTACCCCGTATTGGGCGGCCACCTTTACGGCCTACGGCATATTGAAACTTTCCGAGTGGAGAATAAAATTTCACCTGTTGGTCATCACCTTTGTCGAATATTCCGATAAATCCCTTCTGATCCACAGCAATGGCACGTTGGCTATTATCGTAGTTTTTATTTTGTATTGAGGGAAGATCATTATCTGTACTGGTAGTTAATTCAATGGAAAGACCGGGCGTAGCAATATAACGAAGTGCTCCTGTTTCCAGGTTTAGTTCAGCAAGCTTATCGTTTGAAATCAAATAACACTGCCCCTCGCGACCAAATGTTATGGCACTTACTGCAGGAACATCAAGAATTTTCAGAACCTTAGCCGAATTTATATCCAGTAAAGCAACTTTACCTCTGCTCATTGCCATTATCAGTTTTTCTCCCGATGATGCCATCCCTTCAACCTTGCCCGGCACAACGCTTTCGCTGCCAAACAGATCGGTGAGTGATAATTCAAAAGGACGCTCTTTTCCATCAAGGACAAAGGGATTATAGGTACCATCAATTTTATGCAGACGACAAAGACTGCCCGAATCATTATTCCCCCGGGCAATAAAATATACATTTTTCTCATCAGCAGCAAGGGAGAGTACTCCTCGTTTTTCACCCCATTTTTTCAGGCCATCCGGTCCAATTCCGATAATACTACTGCCTCCTTCGGCGTAGCTCCAGCCCAGAATTGTCCAGTCTGCACCAGCGGCCAAATATTGAGGTGCGGTGTGATCGGCACCCCAATTTCCACTTGTACCGGCATCCCAGGGAGGAGTTCCCGGATTAAATATGGACATCACATAATCGGCTCCGAGGCCTTCATGTGACAAACCACGCACCTGATATTCTCCCACCGGAACCATTTTACCTGCATCGTCACGTCCATCCCAAAGTACCTGGACAATGCGCTGATCATTTTTAACCGAAACCGAATACAATTCTGAATTTAGTTGTGCTCCAAGATTGCGCACTCGCATTCCATCTTTCGTTTCAAGAACGACAGTAAATTCTTTCGCCTTAACTGGAAGTGTGATTTTTATGGGGATCGTACCCTCGAGTTTCTCATCGGCCAAAATATATTTACGCGGCTGTACTTTCCCTTTTGCCAAAAGAGTTACATTACCCCAAACATTTTTTGATGTCCAGAAAAATTCGCGGCTGGTCTTTCCTGGTTGCATATTATCCTGATAACGGTGCAGGGGCCAGGTACTTTCTCCGGATGGACCCCAGCAAAGGTCTAGTCCCATGCAAAAATTCAGACCAGCAACTACTTCCGGGACTTTATTCTTATAAAGCAATTT
>JBFHIK010000323.1:0-3590 GCA_041596555.1 Methanosarcina sp. | reverse complement strand
TATGTAAACCCTATAATTTTCAATTATGTTGCCCTGAAATTACCCAGGGTTATATCTTTATTATACAGTGTGCCAGGAAGACTTCGCAGCATCTCATGCCCTGATACATTTTCGACAGCGTTTGCCATGTTTATTATATCATTTCAGACAGGTTGAGCCCTGAATTAAATTAAGGATTCAGGTTTAAATGAATCCTAGTATATAATTCATGTGCTTTCCACGTATGGTCTCAGATTTCGGCGCTCAGGGAAAACGGATTCCGGTTATTGGTCCTGAAGGAGCTTCATAACGTCATGCTTTGTTACAACGCCTACGACAGTTCCTTTTTCTACCACAAGTACGGCAGGATTTCCTTCAAGTATATGCGAAACTACTGAGATCGATATTCCAGGAGATACTGTCGGGAACGCCTCCCCCATTATTCCTGAAATTTTCAACTGAGAGATGGATCTTTTCTTGCTTTCACCCATCAGTTTTACGATCATATCTTCAGAAATACTTCCAACAGGAATGCCCCTCTCAAGCACAGGAACCTGTGAAAAACCATGAATATGCATAAGATTTACCACTTCTTCTACCGAGTCCTCAGGAGAAACATGAATTGCAGGAGAATGCATCAGGTCCCTTATGATGATCTGCTGCTCCTTTTCAGCTCCCTCAAAAGCATTAAGGATTTTCCTGACTGTTGAAAGCCTGGGGTCTACATCTCCCGATTCGATACGGGCTATAAGAGGCTGGCTTACACCGGCCCTTTTAGCCAGGTCGCTCTGGGTAAGCCCGAGTTCATTTCTTCTTTTTTTAAGATCTTCGGGTGTTGGAAGCTGCATATATATTACCGATAGTAATTATGGTATTTAACGTCATTGGTTAACATAATTAAAAGAGTTTATATATAAATGACTTTCGAGAACACGAAATACTGATCAGAAAAAACCCTGTAAAAGAGTTTTTCAAAAAAGAACAAAATCTATAATGGTCAATTTTAAGCATTGATCAATGCGAAATAAGTATAAAAAATTGAAGACAGATGACTGAGAAGAGAGAACTATTATAAAAACAATAGTAAAGATAAAAAATAAAAAAGCAAAACAAAATAAAAGTTAAAAAATAAATATATTGTATTTTCGTTTTTAGATATAAGATGGGTTTTCTATTTCCTTGGACTTTTTGGTCCTCAGTTCGCCTTTAATAGCTTCATAATATTTCATGGTATCCGGAGTAACTGAAGGCCCTGTATCTGCAATAGCTTTAAGGAAATGTTTCTGTTTGACGTTTTTTGCATGGAGTTCTTCGCGCAGGGCATACCTTCCTGCCTTTTTGCATATGGCTGCTAGATCTGCACCTGTGTACTGGTCAGTCAGGTCAACAAGTTCTTCAATATCCACATCCTCTGCAAGAGCCATCTTCTTTGTATGGACCTTGAGGATTTCCCTCCGGGCCCCTTTATCCGGGATAGGCACAAGGATAAGCTCATCAAAGCGCCCTGGACGAATCAGGGCCGGGTCTATGATATCAGGCCGGTTGGTTGCACCAATCACCACCACACCCCTGAGCTCTTCGAGCCCGTCCAGTTCGGAAAGGAGCTGATTAAGGATCCGGGCTGTAACCTGGGGTTCCCCTGCAGAGATCCCACGGATGGGAGCAAGAGAGTCAAGTTCGTCCAGAAAGACAATGGAAGGAGCAACCTGCCTTGCCCGCATGAAGACCTCGGCAATCCTCTTTTCGGACTCTCCGTACCATTTGGAGAGGAGGTCGCTTCCTTTGGCTGTGATGAAATTGGCATCGGATTCATGGGCAATGGCTTTTGCAAGAAGAGTCTTTCCAGTACCCGGAGGACCATAGAGGAGCACGCCTTTTGGAGCTTCCACTCCGATATCCCGGTAAGACTCAGGGTTTTTAAGTGGCCATTCCACGGCTTCTTTTAAGAGGCATTTTACATCTTCTAAGCCTCCCACATCATTCCAGCTTACATTGGGGATCTCAATAAGGATTTCCCGAATGGCTGAAGGCTGGACTTCTTTCATAGCCTCTTCGAAGTCTGCTCTTGTGACCTGCAGGGTGTCCAGGAGTTCTTTTGGGATCTGGGGTTCTTTCAGGTTGAGCTTGGGGAGGATACGCCGAAGAGCACTCATGGCAGCTTCCCGACAGAGTGCTGCAATGTCAGCTCCCACAAACCCATAGGTAATCTGGGCGAGGTCCCTCAGGTTTACGTCCTCGGTAAGAGGCATCCCCCTGGTATGGATCTGGAAAATCTCAAGCCTGCCGTCGGTGTCAGGAACCCGGAGTTCTATTTCCCTGTCAAACCTGCCCGGACGGCGCAGTGCAAGGTCCAGGGCTTCTGGACGGTTTGTTGCACCTATCACGATCACGTTCTTACGGCCTTTTAAGCCATCCATAAGGGAAAGGAGCTGGGCAACCACCCTTCTCTCTACTTCCCCTGTGACCTCTGCTCTTTTTGGGGCAATGGAATCGATCTCATCCAGAAAGATAATTGCCGGGGCATTCTTTTCAGCCTCATCGAATATATCACGGATCGCTTTTTCAGATTCTCCGTAGTATTTGGACATTATTTCCGGGCCGTTGATGGATATGAAATAAGCATCAGACTCATTTGCAACCGCTTTTGCAAGCATGGTTTTGCCCGTTCCGGGAGGACCATGGAGCAGCACCCCTTTAGGGGCATCAATCCCTAGCCGGTCAAAAAGTTCAGGATGTTTCAGGGGGAGTTCTATCATTTCCCTGACCTTTGTAATGGCGTCTTTGAGCCCACCCAGATCTTCGTACATAACAGTAGGAATTATCTGTTCAGGAGGAATTTCCACGGCTTCTGGCAGGAGTTCGATTTCTGTCATGTCCGTGATTTTTACGATCCCCGTCGGGGAGGTAGAGACAACCTGCAGCTTGATTTCCCCAAGCCCGAAGGAGGGGCCAAAACCCTGCCCGAAAAAGTCCTGGAAAAAGTCATCGAACATGAGCCCCTTGCTAGAAGTGTCTCTATCCCTGGAATCTCTCTCCCTGGACTTCCTTAAGCTGGTGGTGGAGATAAAGTCCCCTTTTGAAACCGTACGGTTCATGAAGACCGCACTGAGCGTCTCACTTGGAGCAAAGATCTGCATGCCCCTCGTAACGGGAGACAGGGTAACATGTTTTGCTTCTTTCCATTCAGCTTTCCGGATTTCCACATATTCCCCAATGCTTGTCTTTGCATTGGTACGGATAAGTCCGTCCATACGGACAATATCAAGCCCGGCATCACTGGGATAAGGACGGCCTATAAGGGCAGAAGTGGATTTTCCACCTCTGATCTCCACGACATCAAAGGGTTTCAGGCCCAGCATCTCCCTGAATCTTTCGTCAATTCGGACAATTCCTTTTCCGACATCCCGTTGATCGGCTTCTGCAACCTTAAGTTTTACAATCGATTTATCCCCCTCAATCAAATAATTCCCTCCATTTCCATTAGAAAAATAGTATCCTAAACAAACGTATACAGGTTTTCTAATAAATAGATGTATTAAGTATATATTAAAGCCGGTATGTGCGTATTAAGGATTGTATGAGTATATAAAGAATTATATGCGTATATAAAG
>JBFHIK010000322.1:0-3604 GCA_041596555.1 Methanosarcina sp. | reverse complement strand
GAGATTTCAATAGAGCGTCTTAACTTAATTTACTTTTTTACTTTTTTCCATCAGGGTTTTTCCTACAAAAACCAGTGTTGTTTTGTCCAGCGCAACCCCTGTTGAGAAAGAGGGCAACAGAACCATGGAACTTTGAAATGAATGACAATCAGGTTCTATAGATCCAGAGAAAAAAAGAGAAAAAAAAAACATTTTAACTGTTAAAAAAGAAAAAATTGAGAGCCTTTTCAGGCTCATTTTCAAAAAACTAAATTTAGATATTCTAACTTTCTCGTGCCAATAATTTTTTCAGGTCAGGCCTCTACAATAGTATTCTGGGCATTTTCAGAGACCTTCAGATCTGTAACAGAAGACTCCCTCTGGGAAGACAATGGTTTCTGAGCATGAGTAATGCCACTACCTCCGGAGAAACAGACTTCAGAACTCATGTATCCGCAACTCCTGCAGTAGTAGAAAACATTATAATTTATAACCTGGCGTTTCAGCTGAGCCTTGCATCCACTGCAAAAAATAGGAACACTGAAATTTTCCATGCAAATTCTTCATTCACATACTCATTCATATATCATGATTGAGTCGAGCCTTGCAGTGCCTATTTTAGTCCAGTACTTGCAAATGACACAGTATTGCATCTTACCATCTGCACTCAATTTAAGCTTAGCGTTACATTTTGGACATATTTCTAGATGTTTCGTGAATAAGCCCCCTTATTCTCCATTTTAACCTGTGAGGTTAAGCGGCCAGAAGCACGATAGGGACCGAAGAGTGTCTTAAAAATCAGCAACGCCTGAAAAGACACAAAACAGTACAAAGAACAACTGACACTAAACCCCTGATGCTAACATTAATATAAAGCCTGAAGCGGCTTTTATACTGGTTGAAATCCCCTGGACAGGCTTAAATAAAGGAGTTTTAAGCTAACCTGAATATACGTTGCTCCAAACAAAACCCATCCGACTTTGCTACCTAAATATGTAAAAAGCCAATCAAATATATTATTCATGATAGGATATAAGGTTTGTCTTGAGAATAAATGATTATATTAAATAGGAGGAAAAAGGAAATCCCTGGCAACCTATAAAAAGGGAGCATAAACTGTAAGAAAAAAGAAAAATAGAGAGGGGATAAAGACATTAGTTGAATGAACATTAAATTGAAAGGTGATCAAATAAGATAATAGGTTGATGAATATAGGTTAATGAATATTAAATTCAAAGATATAAAATAAAGATATCAAATGAATGAAAAGCAGATTGAAAGGAAATCAAATAAAGGCATTGGTAAAATGACATAATGGCAGATAGAATGGGCTTACTATCTGCAGATTACTTCTAAGTCATCTCCTGTCACAGTTTGGGAGAAAGGCTTCAAGCGAAATATATAAATAACATAATCACTGTAGGAGTGTTCGCGAAAGGTGGGCAAAAAAGCATACCCGATACCAAAAGCCGCTTTAACTCAGTTGGTAGAGTGTCTGGCTGTTAACCAGAATGTCGTAGGTTCGAGCCCTGCAAGCGGCGTAAAAATTTTGCATATATTATAGCCTGTTTCTAGGAGATTGAAACACATACAAAAAGTTTATCATTAAAGCCTTACTAGAAAGAGAAACACATGCAAAAAGTGTATTATTAAAGCCTTACTAACAACTACTAAAGTGCCGTAGAAACAATTCGGGCCTGTAGCTCAGTCAGGTTAGAGCGCTCGGCTCATAACCGAGCGGTCACCGGTTCAAATCCGGTCAGGCCCATAAACTTTATATCCAAAGAATCTCCTGTATAAGAAGAATTGAGGGAAACAAATCGAACAGCTTCCCCATCAGAAAGCCGCTTTAACTCAGTTGGTAGAGTGTCTGGCTGTTAACCAGAATGTCGTAGGTTCGAGCCCTGCAAGCGGCGTAAAAAATCATACTTTTTTGCTTTAATTTGCTTTCTTACATGGATTTCTCAGTTTCTCATTTATTGCACAGGAATGTTTATGCTTTACTCTTTTAATTGCTTGAACCCTGTAATTGATCCGGTTTTAAATTTCCGAAACGCTTAATAATTCTTGATCGAATAGTTTTTTAATAAAAACAGGAAGAGATTTGAAAGCTTCAGGAAGTTTGAAGCAGGGAGGATCCTGATGCAATGTTCAAGCAGTTCAACTGAGACAATTATTAAATATAGTTGAGAAGAATAAACTAGATAAATCATTTCTCGTATTACTACCTACCTTTTAACTAAATCATCTGATACCACTCATTATCCAACTACTGCTACTCGATCAGACTGAGGTTTATATACATGGTTTCAATTAACAAAGAAGACGTAATCGTACCTTTAGATGTCCCAAAAGCAATGCGTGAGACATACGTGAAAAACTACATGGAGATTACAAAAGGCACCGGCAGGCTTATGCTTTTTGCAGGGGACCAGAAAGTAGAGCACCTGAATGATGACTTTTTTGGAGAAGGGGTCCCTGAAGACGATGCTGACCCGGAACACCTTTTCAGGATTGCAGCCCAGGCAAAAATCGGGGTTTTTGCAACCCAGATCGGGCTGATTGCCCGCTACGGCATGGACTACAGGGATATCCCCTATCTTGTAAAGGTAAACTCCAAGACCCATCTAGTGGAAACTTCCCAGGCTGACCCTTTCAGCAACCTCTGGTATGACATTGACCAGGTGGCCGAGTTTAAGGAAAACAGCGGGCTAAATATCCTTGGGGTTGGGTATACGATCTATCTTGGCAGCGAGTTTGAAGCCGAGATGCTTGTGCAGGCTGCCCAGGTAGTTTATGATGCCCATCAGCATGGAATGCTGTCTGTACTCTGGATCTACCCCCGCGGAACTGCCGTAAAAGACGAAAAGGACCCTCACCTGATCGCAGGAGCAACCGGAGTTGGATCCTGCCTCGGGACGGACTTTGTGAAAGTCAACTATCCGAAAAAGGAAGGGGCAAAATCTGCAGAGGTTTTCAAGGAAGCCGTAAAAGCAGCAGGGCGCACCAAAGTCGTTTGCGCTGGCGGCTCAAGCGACGACGCCGAAGCCTTCCTTAAAAAGCTCCACGACCAGATCCACATCTCAGGAGCCCAGGGAAATGCAACCGGAAGAAATATCCACCAGAAATCTCTGGATGAAGCTGTCCGCATGTGCAACGCTGTCTACGCCATAACCGTGGAAGAAGCAAGTGTTGAAGAAGCCCTGAAGGTTTACAGGGGAAAATAAGCAGATCACAATAGTGTAAGTTATGATACTGCTAAGTTCTGATACTGCTAAAAATAACAATCCCAAAAACGGCATTGAATATCAAATTGAACATCAACGGCCGTGAAAATATGCAAATCCCTGACCATAAGACAAAGATCGTCTGCACTATAGGACCTGCTTCTTCTTCTGAGGAAGTGCTCAGGAAACTGGTGCTTGCAGGCATGAACGTGGCAAGGATTAACTTTTCCCATGGAGACTTCGAGAGCCACGGGGAGGTAATCCAGCTGGTCCGAAAGGTTTCAGAAGAGCTTGACAGGACAGTTGCCATTCTTGCCGACCTTCCAGGCCCGAAAATTCGCGTAGGCAAGCTCATAAAAGAGTCGCTTATGCTCCATAAAGGAAACCCGATAACCCTT
>JBFHIK010000321.1:0-3614 GCA_041596555.1 Methanosarcina sp. | reverse complement strand
TTATATTTTATAAATATTCTCTTTATTTTACGGCGGTTTTTTACTTTTTAATTGCTTCTGTTATTTTAATTTACTATTTAATATCTATTATAAAATACCTATGCAAAATTTGAAATTACATTAAAAGCATCAATTTTAGGAAGAGATTTAGGAAGAAGTGCAATATATATTGTACATTATAATTTCCTTAAAGACTTTATGTGACGGTAACTAAGTAGTTAAATGAAATTAACGATATGTATCGACTGCATAGTCGTTTTCCACAATGACCCATTTTGTATCTAAATAATCAAAGACTACTATTTGTAAGGAATAATTGTTCTTAACATTATATATAAATTCATAATATATCTGTATATAGATACTCCAATGGCAACTGATATTAGAATAGTTGTTCTTAAAAAGAACATAGTATTTAAAATATAGTCATCAATCAAGTGCAAAGTTTCTAGCTATGGAATATAAATTTCACAAAGCCATTAAGTTTTTTTAGCTAGATCTCTCTGCAATTGTTTGATGTATATTATAATAGTTCAAGAATAGGTGTCTGGGAGTATAAAGCAGAATGGGGGTTGGAGAAAAGAACCGGTACATCACTGAAAATTGGGGTCAGTGTCAGTTAAAGAGCTTATCTCAAAACTCAGAATTTGCTCTTTGAATCTTGGATTTTGGAGAATCAATCAAGTTTCGGATAATGATAGATTAATGATAGATAACCCTGAAAAAACTTAATACTTAGAATAAAATAGGTTTGAGATCGGCTCTAAAGGAAATGGCTTTGAATGAGAAAGAACAGCATTCTAGGAGTGGAGGGAATTATAATGTTTTTCTATTTAAACTACATAAAGATTAATTTCTGTCTACAGGTCGAAAAGTTAAGAATAATGTATATCAGTGGATATGGAGTCCTCAACAGGTAAGTTACATGTTTAGATGTTTACTGGTTAGCCTTTGAACAATAGGACAGTAAGGACCCAAAGTGCCTGCTCAACGAGAGATGGCGGCATCCTTACTTTTCCACTGTCAATGGTAAGCACGAATAATCGTATGATATAAACTGTTCAGAAGGAAAAAAGAATAAGCATCGAACAAGCATCGAACTTCAGCCGGAGTAAATCTATTGCATATGGCAATTTTCCTCCTGGCGTAGTTAACTTAACAGGGGGATTTATTCCGGTTGAATATCCAAAACCTTGAGGGTTTTTGATATTTCAATATGAATTATGAAGATCGATAAATAATTTAAATTTTTATAGAATAACTTTTCTGAAAAACAGATATTTTTACAAAAAGTGTCTTTAGGTTGTCTCTGATCAATAGGTTGATATTATTCAAATATTCAAAAATGTACTTTTTACTCGATAATCTACAAAAGAAAATCTTCGCAAAATTCTGCTATCAAAAATTTGCCCGAATTCCGAAAACTTCACTGCTCCCGGAATTTGGAAAAGAATACAAAAAAAGAGAATAAAGAAATGGAATTTATTTTTTCACATTTCTTGAACTGCCGCTACTTCTTGAACTGCCGCTACTTCTTGAACTATCGTTGCTTCTTGAGCTACCGCTGCTTCTTGAGCTACCGCTGCTTCTTGAGCTACCGCTGCTTCTTGAGCTGCCACCGCTTCTTGAACTGCCACCGCTTCTTGAACTGCCGCTGCTCCCGTTGTTTGAACCTTTGGAGCCTCCTCCCCTGGATTTCTGGGCAAGTTCCACGAAAGGTTTACTTCCTTTTCTTTTGTTCTTAAAGATGTCAACCAGGGCTTCAGCCTGGGCAAAGGGGATGGATACGAATGAAAAGTGGGGGAAAATTTCTGCATCCCTTACATTCATTTCGCTGTCTCCGAGTTCCTCCTGGATGAAATCCTCCAGTTTATTCGGAGTCATGCCATCGGCTTTTCCCATAGCTATGAAGAGCCTGGTTTTGCCTTTTCTGTCGACATAGGAGCTGCCTTCGGAAATTTCCGTGTACATGCTCTCGTCAAACTTTTCCTTGAAGGCGTACTTTAAAAGAGCAGGCAGGATCTTTTCTGCGGGGTATTCTTCAAGGAGCTTTTCGCTCATCTCAATACAGTCCCCGTATTTTTCGGTCTTTATGGTGTCATCGAGTTCAGCTTTTACTCTCGCCCTTTTGGCTTTTATTACATCTTTTATCGCAGGAATGCGGCCTTTCTTCATTTCGGACTTTGAGGTTTTCTTTATGTAAGTGAGCCGCCTGAATTCCGAGGATGTAACAAAAGTTATAGCAGTTCCCTGTTTGCCTGCTCTTCCTGTCCTTCCAATCCTGTGCACATAGGACTCAGGGTCCTGAGGCAGAGAATAGTTGATGACATGGGTCAGGTCTATGATATCAATGCCTCTTGCTGCAACATCAGTTGCTACGAGGATGTGTATCTTCTGCTTCCTGAACTTGTTCAGGATTTTTTCCCGCTCCTGCTGGGAGATATCTCCGTGAAGAGCATCAGCTAAATAACCCCTGTCACTGAGTTTTTGGGCAAGCTGGCTGGTGTCAATCTTTGTCCGACAGAATACGAGCCCGTAGAATTCATCTTCTATATCGATGATTCTGCTGAGAGCTTCGAACTTGTCGCTTTCCTTAACCTCAAAATAGATCTGTTCAGTCAGGTTTTCTGTAAGTTTCTCGTTCTCAATTGTAATATGCTCGTAATTCCGCATGTACTTCTTGACGATTCCAAGGATTGTCTTTGGCATTGTGGCTGAAAAGAAAAGCATCCTTTTATCAGGGCCTGTTGCCTTTAAGATCTCCTTTATGTCGTCAATAAATCCCATGTTCAGCATTTCGTCAGCTTCGTCAAGTACGAAATACGAGATATTTTCGAGGTTCAGGCTCTTTCTGTTAATGTGGTCGATGACCCTTCCTGGAGTCCCTACGACAATATCCACGCCGGTTTTAAGCATGCGAAGCTGCTGGGTCATGGACTGTCCACCATATATAGGGACAATAGACAGTTTTTTATCTCCTTTGATGGAGTTAAGCTCTTCTGAAACCTGAATTGCAAGTTCTCTTGTAGGAGTAAGGATTATTGCCTGAACGTGTCCTGATTTCTCCAAAATTCTCTCTATAATGGGGGCTCCGAAAGCTGTAGTTTTTCCTGTCCCTGTCTGAGCCTGCCCTATAATGTCTGATTCTCCTTTCAAAAAAAGCGGGATGACTTTTTCCTGAATCGGGGTGGGTTCTTCAAACCCTTTCTTTTTGAGGGCTTTCAATGTACTGTCCGATAGCCCAAGTGCTTTAAATTTTGCTAATTTTTCCATGTACTCACTCTATTATTTACAATTATTTTTTACAGGTATTGCAGATTGCATACCTGGTGTTTACATACTGTCGGCCGCATGCCCGGCAGTTTCCTTTACGGAAAAGTCCACTTATCAACACCGTTACATGATACCGCTAAAAACAGGTAAACACGCCGTATAAATGGTTGATCTCCCCGGGACTGCGAAAAGTTGCCTAAAACCAGGGAAATTCAGAATTAACATGCATAAACTTATACAGCAAAAAAATAGCTTTCTTGGATAAGTTCCGGACACTTTTGAATTCTTCCCCGTGATACAGGCAAATGAGTAACCAGACCTGTGGTCTTTTACCCAAGTGG
>JBFHIK010000320.1:0-3620 GCA_041596555.1 Methanosarcina sp. | reverse complement strand
AGCGGAGTAGGGCACTGCAATAAGCAGATAACAGCTTAAGACAAGTCTACTATCTTTGGACAGGTTATGTATGATTATAGGTTTTGGCAACAAAGCTCGCTGAAAGTAACCTTTGAAGCGTTTATACATAACCGGGCTGTCACTTTCTCCGGTAAGTTCTGGAGTGGTTCTCCCGATGTCAACCAGCCTTACGCATAGATGATCTGCGCAAACGCGGGGAATATGCAAGCCTGTTACTTTAGTGATGGGTAGTTGACTATCTCCCTTCGATATCCCCCCATTAAAATGGTTTCCAGAGGTAAAGGACTATTCTTGCCCCTCCGGGATTGATCTGCCTGTAAATTGATTCTAACTCTGTATCCCTTAGAGCCTGAGCCTCTGAGAGGTCTTCAGCTTCGAGTATGGCATAAACAGTCTCGTTAATCTCGCCTGAAAATTCAGCTTCGAGTTCTGCCCTTATCTCTTCTTTGATATGGTCCGCCAGCAGGGCTTCAAGTAGAGAGAGTTCTGCAGCGGATGCATTTTCTGAATCAGTTTCGAAATTGAGTGTAAACCCTGTTTCAAGCAGGTCCGATAGATAGGCATTAAATTCGTCTTCTGTTGAGGGGGAATTTTCCTCGCCCGTGTTTTCAGAAACCCCGTAAAGCAGGGTCTCAAAAGACTCATCTGCTTCCTCTCCGAAAACCGACCCCAAATAATCCGACGGGAAAAGCAGCTCAATAACTGTCTCTTCTCCTTCAAGAGCTGCAGCGTCAAGAGAAGCATTAAAAGCCTGGAAAAGGGCTGTTGAAGCCTCTTCTTCAGAAGCATTATGTGAAGCTTCAAGCACGGAATCATTCACACAGGCGAGAAGGGCATCCTTAGAAGGTGCACTTGCATAAAGAGGCATGGATAATTTTGTACTCTGTCGGATAGCATCTGCAGGAGGTTCTTCTCCGATTATAAGTTCACTCTCAAGAGGGAAGGCTTCCACGGGATGCCAGTAAGCTTCAAAGCGATAAGAAAACCTCCCTGCAACCTTTCTGTCCAGATAAGCAGCTATAGTTTCAGAAGCCTGGTTGGAATAGTCCTCAGCCAGTGGGTTGAGCGAAACGGCTGAGCCGTTGTTTGACAGGGTAAGGGATATTGTCAGATATTCGGCTGTCAGGTCAGCAAAAGTCCTGTGTTTCTGTTCCTTTCCGAAAAGGGTGTGAGCAGGACTTTCCACAACCGAGTTTTCAGGGACTGAAATGTTAAGTGCCGAAAGAGGAGAGATTTCGTACTCGAAGTCCTCAAGTTTGCAGGAAAGAAAGGATTCGAGCAGATAAGAGTCCAGTTCTGAAGATGTCACATATCCGGCTGCAATATACTGTTCATCAGTTTGCAGGGAGGGCATAAGAAGGACCCCGGAAAGTGAAATTAACACCAGCAAAAATAGGGCATCAAAAACTGTAGAATAAGCTGAAGATTCCCTGATATAAACAGAAGACTCCTTAACAGCTTCACCCTTTACTTCTGAATTATTTACATTCTGTGACACGCCGGACTTTTGAAAAGCTTTTAAAGATTTCATCTATTTCACCTATTTCTGTCCTGAATTGGATTTCCTGTCAAGGGTCGGTTAATTCCTGCTTTCGAGGTTTATTCTTGCCTGATTCTGTGCTTGATTCTGTGCTTGATTCTGTGCTTGATTCTGTGCTTGATCCTGTGCTTGATTCTGTGCTTGATTCTGTGCTTGATTCTGTGCTTGATTCTGTGCTTGATTCTGTGCTTGATCCTGTGCTTGATCCTGTGCTTGCCCCTGTCACATCCACAGAGTTTTATACATCACTACAGTAAGAGTTCCGGGAACCGATTCTGCGGGATTCAACTCGATAACAACCGGTACTGAAGCCGCAACCTTTTCCTGTTTTCCCATGAGATATCCGGGTTCGACAATTTCAGGATCGATGAGCCACTGCCAGCGCTCATCTCCTGTCCTAATTTCAATCAGAAATGGGTAGTTTCCGGAAAAGGCTGCAAAAAATTTCATTCTCTCATCCTGTCCGTCGGGGCCTGAAAAATTATCAAGGGCTGATGCAGAAAGCATGCCAGGATTTTCTGCTCTAAAGGCAGGTGCTTCTGCCAGTGTGCCTGCAAGAAGGGAAGCGCTTTCATAGTTCTCAAGGGCAAAAGAGCTGTCCTCATATCCCATGTATGCCCTGGAGAGAAGAGCTGCAAAGACCACGAAACCTATGACAGCAAGAGCAGTGGCAAGAAGATCGGAATGTGGTTCAAGGACTCCTCTTTCATCCCTGAGGATTGAAGTGTCAGATTTTTTCCAAAATTTTCTTCCGGTTGCCAGTAAATTATTGATAAACAAAACCCCAACCTTATTGATAGACAAAGCCCCAACCTTATTGATAGACAAGGACACAACCAATAGCAGAAACCCCCTCACTGTCCTTCACATAAATAAGTTCTTTTTTTATGGAGATGTTTTCACCTGCGTTTAAAGCCACTTCCTCAGTCCCGGAGGCCTGAAGGAAAGCCTTGATTTCCTGAATATCAGCTGTGAGGGGAGAGCTTTCACTTCCCTCAGCCCCAAACTTTGTATTCAACTTTCCCCGGAGTATGAACTCGTTGAAAGGCAGGACCCTGAAGGCAAAGGGCTTTACAGCACTGAAACTTTTTTCGTCGTATTTTGCCTTCAAATGGACATACTCTCCTGAAACGCAGACCTCTATATTTTCCCCGAAGGGAGAAGCCAGAAAGACTTCATTCTCATCAAAATGAAAGGAAAGTTCTTCCTGCCCCTTCTCCTTATACCCCTCTTGAAAACTTCCTGCTCCAGCTCCATCTACTGCGGTTTTGAAATCCCTTGCAAGGAAATCTAGCTGTTCCTGTGCCTCGAGGTCTTTAAAACCGGCAGCCAGTTGAAAAAGGGCTGCAAAGAGGATTACGCTGGCAAGAATAAGGGCTGCTTTTGAGATTAAAAAGTCAGCCCATGCCGAATCATCCCCTGAAAAATCCTTTACCATACGGAGTTCTCCTTGCTTCATGTTTTATCCACAGTTCCAGTTTCAGAGATCAGTACGAAAAGTCTTCCGGATTCAGGTTCGAGCTTTGTTGAAAGGAGTACTCTGTGCCTGCCCGGACCAAGTGAGAAAGGTCCGTTAAGCTCCTTATTCGAAAAGGAAGCAACTGCGGGATAAAAGGTTGACTTTCCTCCAGTGGTGATACAATAATTATCCGCATCTTCAGGCCAGTTCCCCTCCCGACCAGGCAAAGTCCCGAAGTCTACAGACGTCTCAGGGGGTATCCTTAGCTCAAAGGCAATTTCACTCCCTTCTCCGCGTATGGAGAGCTGTTCGGCAGAAGCTGTTAGTTTTGAAACCTCATTCAGGGTTTCCTGTTCCTTTACCCCCTCCAGAAAATCAGAAACATAGACGGAAGAGAGAAGCAGAAGTGCCGCAAAGAGAATACCTGTAACTGTAAGTCTGAAAGGGAGCCCGCATACCGCAGCCTCATCAGTTTCAATATTACAGGCTAAAACTTGGTCATTACCAGCCGTAAATTTATCCCCCATACTGAGATTCCGGAAAACTCTGAAAATTTGAAACAATAAAATTTAGGCTGTTGGGTTATAAAAAGATTAGCTT
>JBFHIK010000319.1:0-3624 GCA_041596555.1 Methanosarcina sp. | reverse complement strand
CTTGTCTTCATAAGCACAGGCTGGGAAATCAAAAAATGGGAAGGGATAGCTTTGATGGCATTTTATGCAGCTTTCCTTGCAGTTTTATTCTATATATGAGTTTTTTACGGTTTGGAGCCTTCAAAAAAGGCTCAAAAAACTCTTTTTTACTTCTGCAGAACTAAACGGCTTTCCATGTGCGATATAAATCTTCCCGGGTGCATTATCAATCAGTTTTTTGATGCTCCGTAGGGACTCTTCGGGATCATCTTCCCGGAAAGGAAGATGCCAGCAATCATTCATTTCGGTGTCCCGGCAGACGACCCAAACACCTTCGGGTTCTGGGACGGGGACGATAAAGCAAAATGAACTGAAAGTAAAAAATAAAATGTAATTTTCGGAAAAATTAGTCTTTTTAGCTCCCTTTTCATCAAAAGATTAAGGCAGGGAAGAACACTTATGCTGGAGTTTGATCCTGGAGTTTGTAGACTGATCAGGATTATTTTTTCCTGCCGATGAAATAATAGAGTACAGCTCCGAGTATCCCGAATATTAAGACTATTACTATCCATATAATTTTCATTATGTCACTCAGGCCTTTGTTCCGGGTCAACACGTCATAAATGACCCATATGACAGAAGCCAGGACTATTAATCCCCATATGTTGGTAACCAGGCTCAATCAGATACCTCCTTGAAGTAAAATCTATTCCTAAAGATATATATTTTGCCTTAAAATCACCAAATACAGCTGTTTCAGTCCACAAGCGTAAAATACATTCTCCTGTTGCTCTTCCCTTTGTTCTGAAGCTTCTCGATCTTTATTCCCTTTATCTCTCCTGTGTTTTTCAGGTGCGACCCCCCGCAGGCTTCGATTGTTATGCCTTCGATCTCTACCAGGCGGACCTCTTTGATCTCTTCGGAGAAACCTTTGGCAAGGGTGGTAAGCCTTGAGAGTTTTTCTTCGGCCGTTTCGCGGCTGACAAGATAAAAATTGACAGGATGGTTCTGGGCGATCACTTCGTTAGCAATTTTTTCGTATTCTGCAAATTTGTCCCTGTCAAAAGCTTCGAGGCTGAAATCAACCCGGCTCTGGTCAAGCCCAAGCTGGTTCCCGGTGATCTGGGCTCCTGCTTCTTTTTCGATCACATTTGCGATCACGTGGGTTGCCGTATGCATGCGCATGTGCTTATAACGCCGGTCCCAGTCAATAACCCCTTTTACCCTGTCCCCGGCTTTCAGGCCTGAAGCTGCATTTTCTCCTCCCGGAGTTATTTCATGGCTTATGTCTCCATTGAACTTGCCAACATAGACAACCTCAAACTCAGCCCCATCTCCCTCGCGAATAAGCTTTCCGGTATCATTGGGCTGTCCTCCACTTTCGGGATAGAAAGCTGTCCTGTCAAGGACAACATATTTATCATCCGTCACTTTTTCAACGGTTGCTTCAAATTCTTTCAGGTAACAGTCAAGGAAGTAAAGCGTTTCTGTCATTGGTAATCCTCTTTTCTCAAAAATATATTATCAGGTAAATGGATATTCCTTTAAAAGAGTTTCCAAATCTTGCGTTAAAGGAATCCCTTAATTCATCGGTTAATGCCTCTCCAACCTGAGAAATATTTTCCTTGATCCCATAAACCTTATTTGAATCAAACTAAATATAAGCGCCTCCGCCAGCTTGTCTGGCGGCCCTGTAAAAAAAGAAGACAGAAGAAAAAGGATAAAAAGAGATAAAAAATAACTTGTAACAGAGTCTTTTTTAGATCGAATTTAATTATTTTCCGTTTGGTAAATTTACAGGTTTTTCGATTGTCTTACTGGATTGGTTTTTTGTTGATTTTTGTTGCTCTCTTATAGGCTTGCCCGGTCATTTCTACCTGTGAGTTTCTTACAGTATTCTCAGTAGTTTTCACTTTCTGGCTTATATTTTTGGTCTTTTCTCTTTTTTGTCTGAAAGCCGCTCTCCTTCGTCGAGCGTGAAAGGAACGACACGGTATGCCGAATATGGTTCTTCGGGCCAAAGAAATCATAATTTAACCCGCTTTTCTATCTGCACTTCACTTCTTTTTCACTTCACTCCTTTTTTTATCCACAATGCGCCTGCAAGCAAAAGGATGATACATATCACAAAACCGGGGGCTGGAACGTTCCTGTTATTTTCGCTGCCCTCTTCTGTGGAGTTGTCTGTGTTTTCATTTGTGTCGCTGCCTTCTTCTGTGGAGTTGGTTGCGTTTTCACGTGTGACCCAGAGTTCCGGAGCTCCTTCCGGACCTATTTCAGGCGAGTTATTCTGCACGGCTGTATGAGAGGGAAACTGTAAAGACTCACTCTGCTTCTGGCCAGCAACTACAAAAGCTGCAAAACCCGGAGTTTCGGATTCAAAATAGAAGAATGCCTCATCTTCTCCGGTAATCCCGGAAGAAAGTTCTGCCCAGTTGGAAGCAGAGCACCTGTAAAGAGAAACTGAAGCCGGATCAATTCCATTTTCGGAGAACCAGTCTTTTTCTACCCTGAAACTGACTTTTGGGTTCTCAATATTTTCCGGGGAGGCAAAACCACTGTTGCCAGCCCAGATATTGAAGTGTCTGTAAACTTCGCCTTCCGGCAAGCTCGAAACCAGAACCGACTGGTTTTTTAGCATCTCCACCGTGACTGTAACTTTTCCGGCGCTTTTCCTGGCATCAAATTCCACGGCTGTTACGGGGGTTGCGTTTATGGCAAAATCAAACCGTATATGGCTTCCGCTGGTGACGAGATTCTGCGCCAGTTCCTTACTTTCTACATTACGTGCGGGCTCAGGGGAGCCGCCTGCACCTCCTCCACTTCCTCCAGATCCTGAACTCTTTCCACTTCCATCATCTTCTGAACTCTTTCCACTTTCCTCATCTCCTGAACTCTTTCCACTTCCATCATCTCCTGAACTCATTCCATTTTCCTCATCTCCTGAACTACTGCTCCTGATTGCATTATTTTCATTAGTGTTCTCAGGAGTTTCCGTTTCTTCATCTACAGGAGAGGGGGTCAGGTTCCAGCTGTGCTGCAGGGTTGAAGAGCCATTTGCCGCAATAACTGTCAGGTTGTATTCAGCCGGGAGAGGGGTAGAAGTGTTGTTCTTTGTAATGCTGCCTGTAAGTTCACCAGTATTGATTAAAAGGACCGCAGAAGAAGCAGATTCGTTTGCCTGCAGCAGGACTCCGTTTAGCAACCAGCTGAAAGTGCAGTATCTTGTAGACCGAATCCCGAATTCCAGGGTATCCCCGTTAATTGATACAGTATTCTGGACAGGAACTGTACTCCCTATCTCAAAACCTCTGGAGTAGGCTGCAAATCTGGTAATAAGGGGTGAGGGGTCACTGCCATAGGGGGTGTCCCCTATCCCGCTGCCGTCTGCATCCTGGCCTCCATAATCGGAGTAAAAGTTTCCAAATCGGCTCTCGTAAACCCCGCCATTATACAGATAGCGTATCTCTGAAGCCGTGTTCCAGGTGTTTGAGAGCCCTGCTTCTCCTGAAGAAGCTTCATTGATATTGATACTGTTGTCAAATTCGTTTTCAAGGATCACGTTCTGGAAAGAGTTTGTTAATATGAGCCCTTCCACGTTGTTTGAGATGTTGTTTCCTGTAAGGGTGTTGTTAAAGGAATCTT
>JBFHIK010000318.1:0-3636 GCA_041596555.1 Methanosarcina sp. | reverse complement strand
TGGTTGATCATTGAAATAAATTCACCTGGTTGATCATTGAAATAAATTCACCTGGTTGATCATTGAAATAAATTTATTCAAGATAATTCACTATAAGATAATTTTAGGACCCACAAACTGGAAAGTGGTGGAAGATGGAAAAGGAAGAGAAAGTCGTGGTAGTGCTGCTCGTGATGGCATTGTTCTCTCTTTCGACAGCGTACCTGCTCTTCGGGCAGGAACTTGCAGGAGCTGAACAACAGTCAGATGGAAAAGTCCTGCAGTACACCCACGAATCCGAAGTTGGGGAAAAAGTGTCTCTTGATGCCGAGGTTTTAAGCAAACGATTTACTTATACAGGAGACCACCTGCTTTTGGAAGTGAACTTTGATTCCGAAGTCCTGAGCGTATTTATCCCGAAGACAGTAGGGGCTGAAGCCCTTAACGGATTAATCAATGAAGGAGACTTCATCAGCATAACAGGCATTGTTTCTGAATATGAGGGAAAGAAAGAGATAAAGGTGGAACGAAAAGAGGATATCACTCTGAAATAATCGTCATCAACAAGCTTTGAAACAAAAAGAACAGATCGTTAACCATATATCTATATAATAACATTTGAGGGAATATGAAAGCATGCATCATGTGCGGAGGCACAGGGACAAGGCTCAGGCCTCTGACCTTCAAACATCCGAAACCGAGCATACCGATTCTCAATAAACCATCAGTCCTGCACCTGATAGAGCACCTTTCGAGGGAAGGGTTCAATGAAATAGTCATGACCCTGGGATACATGGGAGAACGCATAGAGGAACAGCTCGGAGACGGGCACATGTTTGGAGTACACATAGATTATGTGTATGAAAAAGAGAAGATGGGGACAGCAGGTGGGGTAAAAAATGCTGAAGAGTACCTGAAAAATGAGCCTTTTATCGTGCTTGGGGGAGACCACGTCCTTAACCTCGACCTGAGGGAGATGTACCGCTTCCATGAGACAAATGATGCGATAGTGACCATCGGCCTCCTTTCCATTGACGACCCGAGGGAATTCGGAATTGCTGATATGGATATAAATAACCGGATCCACCGCTTCCTCGAAAAACCCAAGTCCGGCCAGATATTCAGCAACCTTGCAAGTACAGGCATTTACATATGTGACCCTGAAATCTTCGACTGGATCCCTGAAAATAAAAAGTATGATTTTGCAAAAGACCTTTTCCCTGCCCTGCTAGCAGCAGATAAGAGAATTAACGGCGTGCTTGTCCGGGGAAAATGGACTGATGTGGGGAGTTCGGCAGCCTACAGGCAGGCCCAGCGCTGGATGCTCGATGCCCTTCCCGGGACCACCATAGAAGGAAACTTCACAACAAGAAACGCGAGGATACGAGGTCCCCTATCCATAGGAAACAATGTGTCCATAGGATCGAATTCTTCGCTCGTCGGGCCCATTGTCATAGGAGAAAACACTGTAATTGGCGATAACGTCCTTATCGGGCCTTACAGCGTGATAGGTGCAAACTGCACTATAGATAATAATGCAAAAATTCTTTCTTCGTACCTTTTTGACGGGGTATCCATAGGCAAGAACTCAAACATCTCAGGAGCTGTAGTTGCGGACGGAACAGCGGTTGGAGAAGAGTGCAGTCTGGAGAATGGAACCGTAATCGGGCATAAAGTCATTATAGGGAACAATTCTACCATACATTCGGGAGTAAAGATCTGGCCTGAAGTAGTGATTGAGAAGAATTCCAGCATAAAGGAAACTGTCGTCAATTCGGAATATGATACTACAAACGAAGGTTCCTGAAATACAGGTTTTAAAAAAACCGATCAAAAATTAAGATTAGAATTAAGATTAGAATTAAGATTATATCCAAAATTAAGAGTGAGTATACTCGAGAATTTGCATTGAGAATTTAAATAGAAACCCGTATTCCAGGTCAAACTCATAACTCCAGGTCAAAAGATATGTTCCGGATTTTCCCGGACTCAATTTAAAATTATTCATACCCTGGAAATGCGGATTTCTTGAAAATTCAAATTGAGTTTTCAACGCTAATCCGAATTTTTTGGGATTTTGGGATTTTGGGATTTTACACAGGCACTCTGCAGTATTTTTGTCCGAATATTATCATTTCGGCACTCCCTTTTTAATTGGCTGGTATTTATTCTGAAATGCCCTCAAATGAAGTTTCGTGCCTTCCTTACACTCGCTGCGCACGGTTTGAGCCCGCCTGAGTACAGTAGATAAAAACGAAAAATTAGAGGGCTGGAAACCTGATGCCAGATCTCAAACGTGTGCCGGATAACAAACACCACATCTGATATGGATAATTTATTTCTGATACGGATAATTTTCATTTCCTTATTTTTTAGTACAAGTCTCTTAAGAAAACAGTTGATATTGACATATCTAACTTATCTTATACCGTTTATCATATATTGGAGAAAGAGGGTCTCTTAAATATGATAACACACTTACTAAGTGATAAAATTAAGAAATTTCAGTCAACTGCCCGCTAAATCTAAAGATTTAACGGGTTTCATTCAGAGGGTTTATGACCAGGTATAAAAAATGGCTAATCGGGTCGCTGGTTATCAGCGCGGTATCAATTGCCCTGGTTACAGGCCTGACTTTTAACTCGGAAACTGTTGAAGCCCTGAGAAGGATTAAGCTGGAGTACATTCTGGCAGCTGCCCTCCTTCACATTAGTTCATACTTTATCTGGGGGCTGCGGACCCGGGCTCTCTGCAAAGCCCTGGGATACAGGATAAATGTCCTGAAAATGACAGAGATAGTTATCTCAAGTACTTTTTTAGCAGGAATTACTCCTTCTTCTGCAGGTGGGGAGCTCCTGAGAGTCCACGGCCTGAGCAGGAACAAAATTCCTCTCGGCAGGGCTACTGCAATCGTTGTTGGGGAACGCCTGCTTGACGCCATCTTCATCTTCTCCTGTCTGCCTTTCGCCTTATACATTCTTGGGGACATTCTATCAAATTATGAATTTGATGCCGCTTTATTAACAGCAAATATCCTTGTCTTTGTGCTCCTCGTCTTCTTTATTTACGGGGTCTGGAAACCCGAAAAAGTAAAATACGTAACACACAGGCTGACAGGGAAGCTTGCCCTTTTTTTTGGAAAAAAGACAGATGCTGCAGTTTCACACCTCATGGAACAGATAGACAGGGAAATAGACCATTTTCATGACAGTGTCAGGGTCTTTTTTTCAGAAGGAAAAAGAGGGCTTCTCTGGGGAATTGCCTATACTTTAATTTTCTGGACCGTAGAATTTTCACTGCTCGTCCTGATCCTGATGGGCCTTTCAAGGACACCTTCAATTCTCACTGCCTTTGCAGCCCAGGTGCTCCTGGCTGTTATAATGGTAATACCCGCAACACCTGGAGCTAGCGGGGTTGCGGAATTAGGAGCAGCGACCATCTTCTCTATTTTTATAGATTCATCCGTCCTGGGAATTGCCGTGCTTGCCTGGAGAACCCTGACATACCACATGAACCTTTTAATGGGAGGGCTAATGAGTCTGAAAATACTTAAAGACATGAATGTAATAAAAAAACTAATAGGAGACTCTACCGAACCCCCACAAAGTGCCTGAAAAAATATTTCGAACCGGAAAAAATTGCTGCAGCAAAGAAACC
>JBFHIK010000317.1:0-3654 GCA_041596555.1 Methanosarcina sp. | reverse complement strand
CCCGCTTTTTTATGTCGGCGGCCGGATTGTCCTTTCCCGCACCTTCGATCTCGACGAGACCCTGCAGGCCATCGTAGAGGAGAATTGCACGGTGGTCCTGGGCGTGCCGACGATCTTCAAGATGTGGATGAACGCGCCGGGCTTCAAAGATGCGGATTTCAGCCATGTACGGTTTTTCATCAGCGGGGGCGCGCCGCTGGACGTCACGCTGGTCGAATCCTGGATTGCCGCCAAAGGCGGGGTGTTCCGGCAGGGTTACGGCCTGACCGAGGTCGGCCCGAACTGCTTTAGCATGACCGATGAGGAATCAGTGACCAGACGGGGCTGCGTCGGCAAGCCGATCTTCCACAGCCAGATGCGGCTGGTCGATGAAGCCGGGGAGGATGTCCCCGTAGGCCAGACCGGCGAGCTGATCATCGCCGGGCCGCATGTGACCACCGGGTACTGGCGAAACCCCGAAGCGACCGCCAAATCCATCAAGGACGGCTGGTTTTACACCGGGGATATGGCCCGCATAGATGAAGACGGTTTTTCCCTTGAGTTTCCTCCTGTACTTTTCGATTTCATCTACGTACTTCGCTTTTTCTTCAGCAATGATTTCTTCAGTCTTCCGGGTAATTTCCGGGTCTTCAAAGAACTCTGCCATTTTCCGGAGGGACTTTTCGGTTCCCTTTGTGCCGATGTAGTTGACTTTCAGCCAGGGGACCCCGTATTTTTCTTCCATCATCCGGTTTGTGTAGTTGATTGAACGGTGGCAGAGCAGGATGCTGAGTTTTGCCTGGTGGGCCTGTGATATCTTGTGGAATGATCCGTCCCCGGTCAAACTTGAGACGATCCTGTACCCTATTTTTTCCATGATTGGCTGGATTTCCCAGAGGTCTCCCCCTATATTGTACTCCCCGAAGATGTTTATGTCAAAGGGAGTGGGTTTTTTGATATCCTCGGTCCCTATCAGGTGTTCCATCAGGGCATTGCTCGCAATGTGGTGGCCTGCCGACTGGCTGACTCCCCTGTATCCTTCACAGCGGGCGGGAACGATCTTTACTCCGTGCTCTTTTTCAGCTTCGCGGGCGACGGCTTCGATATCGTCTCCGATAAGTCCTACAGGACAGGTTGCGCAGATAGTGATGGCTCCGGGGTTGAAGATTTTCACAACTTCATCAATGGCTTTTTTGAGCTTCTTCTCTCCACCAAAGACGATGTCGGTTTCCTTCATGTCCGTGCATACACAGTAGTTGCTGAAGTTATCCCCGCCTTCTTCGGCTTTTGCAAGGTTTCGCCTGGTTCCCCAGGTGAAGTAAGCACAGCCTATGGGGCCGTGGACCAGGTGTACCATATCCTTGATGGGCCCGAAGACCACACCCTTGGTACCTGCAAAAGCACATCCGCGGTTTGTGAGGATACCGGGGATTACCTTGTCGTCAGCTTCGATGTGTTGTTCGGTGGAACAGTCCCTGACAACGATGTGTTTTCTCCGGTTCCTGGCAGCTTTTTCCGGGAGCGCCTTTAGCATGTCATCGACAATTTTTTGTTTGTCTTCAATTCCCGAACCAATTTCTGCTCCCATTTTATACCAGCTCCTTGTTAACGGTTGCATCTCCGCTTTCTCCGGTCCGGATACGGAGTGCTTCGCTGATATTTGACACGAAAATCTTTCCGTCTCCTACATTCCCGGTCTGGTTTACATCGATTATTTTCTGGACCACTTCGTTTACACTTGAGTCTTCCACCACGATGGTGAACATGCGTTTTGGAATGAAACGGATGCAGGTTTCAGCTTCCTTTTCCGGTTCGGGCAGGGGTGGGTTAAACTCAAAGCAGAGCCCTCTTTGTTTCCCGCGGCCCATGACCCTTCTTACGGTAAAAGAAGGAAAGCCGTATTCCAGCAGGGCATCCTTGGTTTTCTGGACCTTGTTCATCCTGATTATTGCCATTATCTCTTTCATGGGGATTTCCTCCGAAAAGCCGGTTTAAAGTCCGGCTTTTCCAGTCCTTATGGTATAGGCTTCTTCCACGGGGTTTACGAAGATCCTTCCGTCCCCATATTTTCCGGTTCTGGCAGACTCCATTATGGTCTGTATAACTTTGTCCTTGTATTCGTCTTCGACTACCATCAGGAGCATGGTCTTTTGAAGTTCGTCGTAGTGGATGTCTGCGATATGAATTCCTTTTTGCTTGCCCCTTCCAAAGACTTCCATTTTTGTAAGGGAAATGCAGCCCTCTTTTTCCAGGCTCTCGATAACTTTTGACTCAATTCCTGGCCTGATGATTGCGCGTATCATTTGCATCGTTTTCATCTCCTCTGAATCTTTAATTATATCTCGACAATTCCGAATTCCACCATCATTGCTTCTAACTCTTCCATAGGAAGCGGGGTTGGGACAACGAGGTTGGTGTTGTTCTGGACGTTGTTGGCGAGAGTCAGGTACTCTTTGGCCTGGTTACATTCGGGGTCGAAGTGAATTACGGTTTTTCTGTTGATTTCTGCCCTCTGGACAATGTTATCCCTGGGCACGAAGTGGATCAACTGGCTTCCCAGTTTCTTTGCGAATGCCTCCAGGAGTTCGCTTTCTCCATCTACATTCCTGCTGTTGCAGATGATGCCTCCCAGACGGGCTCCACCTTTGGCAAACTTGGCAAGCCCTTTGCAGATGTTGTTTGCTGCATAGATGGCCATCAGTTCTCCACTGGCTACGATGTAGATTTCCTTGGCTTTCCCTTCGCGGATAGGCATTGCAAAACCTCCGCATACGACGTCACCAAGCACGTCGTAGAATACATAATCAAGATCTTCGGTGTATGCTCCCAGATTCTCGAGCAGTCCGATGGAAGTAATAATACCTCTACCTGCACATCCTACGCCTGGTTCGGGCCCTCCGGATTCCACACATTTGATGTCCCCAAAGCCTGGCTGTACAACGGTTTCAAGGTGGACTCCTTCGTCTCCTTCACTTCTGAGAGTGTCAAGTACAGTCTTCTGGTTCAGGCCGCCAAGCAGCATTCTGGTAGAGTCTGCTTTCGGGTCGCACCCTACAAGAAGAATTTTGTTTCCCATAGTTGAAAGGGCCGCAGTCAGATTTTGCGTGGTAGTGGATTTTCCAATACCGCCTTTTCCGTAGATTGCTATCTGTCTCATTGTGTCAAACTCCTTTTATTTTATTTACTAGGCAACCGGAAGCCGGTAACTTTTGTACTACTTACTAATATTTATAGTTATCTACTAATTTAAAATTATTTTTTATTTGTCTTTACTGCTTTTCTTTTTCCAGGGAAAGCTTACAACAACACCTGTTCAGGAAAAAATTAAAACAAAAATTCCTTCGCACCCCTTCATTGACGGAAACCGGCAACCTTTGTACTATTTAATACAATTTATACTTTTCTATTACTGAGTATCTTTTTCACTACATATGCTTTTACAAACATTTTTTCAAAAATAAGGGGGGAAGTCCCTCCTCGGAGCGAAGCGACAGGTGGGGGTAGTTCACTGATTGAATCTCTATTTTTGGTTTCAGGAAAGGGTTAATAAACAATTCCTCAGTAAATGGCAGAGGCAAAACTAAACGACAGGAAGACTCTTTCATGATTCCAAAAGCCTCTTACGATGTCATCGTTGTGGGTGCAGGCCCTGCAGGTTCCACTGCCGCCCTTTAT
>JBFHIK010000316.1:0-3661 GCA_041596555.1 Methanosarcina sp. | reverse complement strand
CTGTTGCTTTAGCGCAGGGAGGAATGCCGTCAACTTTCTGGCATTCCGTTCCACGTTTGGATTTCTCCACTCTGCTCTGGAAACGAATTTCCATAGTGGGTAACACGGTTTTGGAAAACCGTCTCCCCTCGCCAAGGTTGGATACGCTTGTCGGGTGTAGCACACCGCCCCTACCTCTCAGGACTTTTAATGCTACACGATAGAGCTACAAACTGAGGAAGCATTCGTATGTATCACGACATTTCCAACGTAGTCAATTAAGACTCAGGCTGGTCAACAAGGGCTTTTGCAAGCCACAATGCTTTAGCATGGGGTAGTTGACGTCTACTTTACTTTATTCCTGGACTTCTCCTCTGACCACAAGTACAGGTGTCTTTGAATGCCTCACCACGTTTTCAGCTACACTCCCGAGCAGGAACCTCTCGAGCCCGGTTTTCCCGAGTGTTCCTATTACAATCATTTCAATGCCGTTCTGTTCCGCAAATTCTACAATTTTATCTGCGGGGTGTCCTTCGAGAAGTACAGATTCTACCTCGACTCCTGTAGATTTTGCGGCATCTTCCACAAAAAGCGTAGCTGACTTTCCTTCATTCCTGAAGTGCTCCATGGCAGCTTTTTCCCAGCCAAAGTCCCTGGCAGAATAGGTCGTCGGGACTACCACATATACAGCGTAAAGTTTAGCTCCGCTGAGCCTGGAAATTTCAATCGCCGTATCAACCGCTTTTTTAGCAAGTTGCGAACCATCGGTTGCAACCATTATTTTTTTATAAGTTTCCTCTCTCATACCAAATCCCTCTTTTTTATTCTCCTATCAATTATTTTCCTCGTGGCCTGTGATCGGCTCCAGTTTTCTGAAGCATTATCCGGCACATGTCCCTTATTATCGGTGCATGTGTGCATGTAAGTGTATACCTGCTCCACATTATATTCTATACAAATTTATACTATTCTACTTATTCTATGTCTCTTCACCATATAATCTTTAGTGACTTATACCGGTTTTTGGTATTAGAACTGAAATACAGTTTAAGAAATATCTTTTGCAGAGATTTCTTATTCTTTTTGTTTCTACCTTACACTGTTTTATTCTTAAACAGGTAGCAGGCTTCCTCTAATGATACGCTAATTATGCGCTAATAATTCTTTTAACTCACCATTTTGGGAAAAAAGCTCTCAAAAATTAATCTTTTTTTCTTTATTATGGTACAAAAAGGCATCATCTATTTTATGCGCCAAAAAGATTATATATGGCATCATCATCTGATGTTCCTGGTGAACGGGTAAAGCTCAAAATCAAAGATTATTGCTCATAATCAAATCCAACATATTTTAACCTCCTCCAAAAATCCCCGTTCACTGATTTGCTCTTTTATATCTTTATTATGTGTATACAAGTAAACTTGAGTTCGATTTTATCCATTTTTCTTTCCTTTGAAGATATTTCCTAATACTTTTTTACTCAGTACCATATGAAGAAGTCTTTCTCAGGAAATACTTCCCTACTATAGGTAACCTTCAATGTCCTGGAAAATTCTATTTTGAAGTCTATTACCCTTGTGCTGATATCTCAAAGTGATACCCAGTCAAGGACTGAGGTATTTTGCTGTCCCCACAATGCTGCTGGCAAGTTGGTTAACAGGGCAAACTTCACGATCATATTCATTCTCTAAGGGCAGGACTGTGCCAGCGAAAACTGGAATCCGAAAGGAAGCTCAAGTACATATTTTCACCGGACACGGGGTAGATCCTGCTCGACTTGTGGGCAAATAGTCCGAAGGATGACCCGGAAGCCCGTTAAATCTTTAGATTTAGCGGGTATTTCACGGTGCTTTAAGAAACCATACCAAGCAGTAATAACAAAACTACAAGCCTTACAATTATACTTAGTGTAGTAGAATACACAACAATCTGGACTCCAAGGCGTGTCCCGAAAATAGCTATTTTTTTTGGGAGCTGGCTGCGGATGGCAAAAATCGGGAGCATGAACATACTGCCAAGCATAAGCACGATCATTGCCTGCATATTTGTAACCTCTCCCGAATGGAGCATGGGACCTAGCAGGGAAATTCCGAGTATAGGGCTTGCAACGTAACTTGTCAGGGGGACAATTGTTTCCGGGGGGATTTTAAAAAGCTCGGCGAGGGGAAGCACACTGAAAATCTCGAAAGCTCCCCGCTCCTGAAGGACGAAGATGATGGTGGTTGCTATAAGGTAAACTCCCGCAATCTTCAGAAAAATCCTGAACTCTTTTTTGAATGCACGTTTGAACGCGGTCTTCAGATACACTTTTTCCGTACTCCGGGTCTCAGGGGCTCTGCAGGAATTGCCTTTAAGAAAAAGCTTGCTTGCAATCGCAATTACCAGGATCTTGAACAATGCAGTGGCTACAAATACAAGAGCGTAAAACCCCCCTACTGCAAGACCGAGTGCAGGCACCACGATAGGGATCTGGTAGGTGAAGAGTTCCCGAAAATAGGCAGGGGTTGCGTTCATCATTGAACAGAGCACGACCTCCCGGTCGTTAATGCAGTTATCCTTTTTTGCCTGAAAAAGCATACTGTTTGCAGCAACAGAAGATCCTATTGCCACAACGAAGGCTGAAGCACAGGCTTCTGGCAGGTTCGTATAGGCAAAAATAGGGCTTACAAGTTTTGAGAATTTCTGCATCAGGCCGAGTTCCACAAGCACGCTGGTGCCCACAAGCCCCACAAAAATCATTACAAGTATTGGAAGCGCAAAATCCAGTACTCTGAGGAAAAGTCCTATCATCGGCAATTATTAGGTTTGGGCAGGTAAATCAATTTTTCCCGGGAAGTCCGGAATTCCTGCCCTGAACGGTTTGAAATGTATTAAGGTATTATCTACTGTGTTATCTACTGTGATCTACTGTGTTATCTACTGTGTTCAGCTTTATTCGGCTTTTTCTCCCCTTGCCACAACCACCGCCTTTGTGGAATGTCTCACCACGTTTTCGGCCACACTTCCGAGCAGGAACCTCTGGATTCCGGTCTTTCCAAGGGTCCCCATTACGATGAGGTCAATATCATTTTTTTCTGCAAATTCGACGATTTCATGCCCGGCATTTCCTTCAAGAATAACCGATTCCACCTCTACGCCTGCAGCTTTTCCTGAGTCCTGTACAAAGGCTGTAGCTTCCTCCCCTTCTTTTCTGAGGTGCTCTCCCATTGACTTTTCCCAGCCCACATCCTTTGGATGCCTTAAGGAACCCCCTCCGGAAGTTATCACGTAAACGGCATAGAGCTTTGCCTCGCTTATTTTTGCGACCTCAACAGCAGTATCAACCGCTTTTTTGACGAGTTCCGAACCATCGGTTGCAACCATTATCTTCCTGTAAATACTACTTTTCATACCTGACTCCCCTTTTCTCTTTTCCAGTCCCGCTCCCATGTTTTCGGTTTCATAAACCATCAAGCAGGAAACCCCTGAGTCTTTAGTTCAGGGGTAGTTGACAGAGTATTCTGGTAGATGTGACTGGTTTCAATTACTCTATATCTCATATTAACCTATATTAGTTCTAGTATATATTTACTGGTCGTTATTTACTGGCCGCTCCGGCGAACGGTCGATATTCTGGTATTAGAGTTTCCAGCGCGGCTAATGCTTATGTTTTTATCTGCTGCACGCCCGAGCTCAAGAGGCG
>JBFHIK010000315.1:0-3663 GCA_041596555.1 Methanosarcina sp. | reverse complement strand
TTCAACTTCATTAGACTTCAACTTCATTAGACTTCAACTTCATTAGACTTCAACTTCATTAGACTTCAACTTCATTAGACTTCAACTTCATTAGACTTCAACTTCATTAGACTTCAACTTCATTAGACTTCAACTTTATTGGACTACAGCCTTATTGAACTACAGCCATATTGAACTGCAACTTATCAGGTAACGAACTCGAGTTTAAGATGTTATCCTAAAAAAATTGTCCTGATAATTATCCTGAATTATCCTGAATTATCCCGTACTCTTCATAAAAACAAGTCTTTATACAGTACGAATCTTTATAAATTGTTTCTGGCTGGAAAGGGCTGGAGTTTTCAGGGTTTAGGTTTCAGTATCCGGAAGAAAAATCGACTTTTGGAGCGTTATCAGGAACGTAAAGATTTTCTGCTCCAAATACTCAGCCGAGATTTTTTGCTCCAAATCCTTAAAATTAGCTATCAGTAGGGTTTTTACTTGCAGGGGATTTATTTACCGGCTCCTGTTTCCAGGTTAAGAGCTTCAAGGTAAAGGTGCATTATCTTCAGCCTTTCTTCTGCAATCCTCTTTGCTGTAGCGGTATTCAACTTTTCGGGAATAGTGAAAGGCTTGTAGTGCATATATTCATTAAAACCTTCAACAGGGTCCCGGACATAGACCGTCTTTTTTGAGCTTCCTTTATCCAGTCCTGTTGTGTGCTTCAGCATCCTGAGAGCCCCCATTGAAAGGATAGACCTGAAAATTCCAATTGCTCCCAGGGCATCGAGCCTGTCGGCGTCCTGAAGGATCCTGGCTTCTATTGTTTCCGGGCTTTTCCCCCCGCTGAACCGGTGTGTCAGGATGCAGTATGTCACAGCTTCAACAGTCTTTTTTTCAACGCCTGCTCTCCCCAGGAATTCGGAAGCTATCTCCGCACTGTAGAGGGCATGGTCTCCCCCTTCCTCGTGTTCTTTGATAACCCCGACGTCATGCAGAAGAGCTGCGAGCTGGAGGATGAAAAGGTCTCCTCCTTCTTCTTTCTGGATTTCCCTGCAAAGGGCTTCTACGCGGGTTATATGGGACATATCATGGGAACTGGGCTCCCCCTCATGAAAAGTAGCCGCAAATTCCCTCGTTTTTTCTATAAGGTCCATGTAAGTATCCTGCTTTCAGGTGAGTATCCTGTTTTCAGTATTCTATTTCTGCGATCAGGGTCTTGAGGTGTTCCTGAATTTCGGAAATTGCCTCGGAAAGAGCTTTTTTGTTGTCGTAAGTGGTGATCAACTCCACAAGTGTTTCTTTCCTCTCCTTTTTCATTTCCTGTGCAAGATTGGCCATATTTTCGAGAGCCCTTGTGAGGTTGTCTACAATTGAGATTGTGGCGGTTCTGGAGGTCCGTGAAAGAGGGTTCAGGTCAATTGTTATGACTGTCTTTCCCATCTCTACAAGTTTCTCACAACGGTCTCCATCCTCCAGGGGAACGAGCACAACATCTGCCGTATAGATTCCCTTGCTGTCCACAAGCCTTCTATCGTGGGAGAGTTCAAGGCTCGCATCCGGGTTCTTTCCAAGCACCTCAGAAGCTCCGCTGGCCTTCAGATGTTCTATTATGAGGTGCACCCGGGTATCGGTCCTGTGGAAGAGGTTTACTTCAATCCTGGCTCCGGTAATGTCTGCCAGGGCAACGACTTTTTCAGGAGCCAGGACTGCGACGTTACCATTTACAGAAATAACCGGGTTTTCTGCCAGAAGAAGGGCAGCAACTGCCGCCCTTTCTGCATACAGGGCAGATTCAGTGCTGTGCTCGCCTATAAGGTAGTCAAAGCTTTCGCCTCTTCCCTGGGCAATAAGCCCCTGAATACTTGTAATTCCCATCTTTACCCCGGCTGCAACCTTTTCACGGGCGAGCAGGGATTCATACCTAGGATGATCTGGGGGTATATCAGTCATATATGTCGCTTACCTTTTTACTTATATATAAATTTTATATAACTTTTTTACTTAGATTTTGCCTTATCCTGCTTATCTTACACCTATTAATACCTTTTAATCTTGAGCTTTTTTACTCGAAACATCCAGAATGATTCCCTCGCTGCTCGGGACGATCATAGTCTGGATTTCCTGGCCCTCAAGCATCCGGATGTACTTGTAGCGGATAAGGTCGGGGTTTTTCTTGATTTCCTCATTTATCATCATGAGAGCTGCGGCTTTCCCTCAGGCCCGGATGATGGTGGCATTGGCGACCCCGTCGGCTTCGATGACCTTCTTCTCAGCCCCGAGTTCTTCCCTCTGTTTCACGAAAATCATCCTCCGGGTTTCCTGGTCAGCCTGCAGTTTCAAAGCAAGCAGTAGCTGATTTTATCCATTCTCTTTTATTTCGACACTGTATTCGGCAGGTCGACATAAAAATGGAAACATTTTTCCAGACACCGTTTTTGAAACAAGAACATGTGACTGAAAACCTTTGAGAATGTCTACATATACTCTAAATCTCGGTTCATATATAAGTTAGGTTCCTGAGATAGGTTCTGTTTTTGAAAAAAGTCCGGAACAAAAAAGAGTTTGTAATAGTAGATACCGATACTTTTTAAAATTACAGAACGATTCATTGTAAAATATTATTGTTATTGATCATGAACCACAGCCCAAAGCATGCCATAAAACCTCCACAGATATATACCAGTTTTTCATGTGTGGGTTGTGAAATTATTTCCGTTCCTCTGGAAAAAGATGAAGACACAACTACAAGAAATCCAAGGTCTGCTACCCAGTGCCCGATAATAAATGCAATTACTGCAAAGATGCCTGTAAGATACTCCTGAAGGAGGATCGCACTGCCTGCTGTTAACCACCATGCAACAAAAAATGGATTAAGTGCTGAAGTTATAATTCCTGCGGATACCGTACCTGAGAAAGGGTTCAATGCCGAAGTCATAATTCCGGAAGATATAAAGCCCGAAGAGAGATTCATGCTGCTGGCTGAAATAGAGATATCCATTGTAGAGGCTTCTTTTGCTTTTTTGATCATTACTAGCCCGAAGACCATCATCATTAAACCGCCTGCTATAGCCAGATACGAGATTACTGATCTTCCAAGGAGAGATGATGCACCCATCAGAATAAGGAAGAAAAATACGAGTTCCACAAGGGCATGACCTATGAATATCGAAGGCCCTGCTCGCCATCCTTTCTGAAAAGACGCCCCGATTGTTGCAAACATCATTGGCCCGGGTATAATGGCTGCAGATATGCCTACTGTGAAGCCAAGAATAAGAGCTTTAGTTAATTCGATTATGAAACCACCCCGGAAACTATCTATAGATAGAAACATAGAAAGTAATTATATAAAAATGTATTGAGACTGATAGATAGTATCGTTTATGGCATCAGTCAGGAAAAAAGTATTTCGGCTTATAGCGATCGATTTATTCCAATAAATAGTATAAATTATTACTGATTGACGATTAGAGGGAATATTCGGAAAAATATTATTAGTAATAAAATAATTATTACTAACTACCGCTGTTAATTGGGTAATTCTAATTGCTAATTGCTTTATCACTGAGTACAGTAATTTATTTTTAAGTACTAATTTCTATCATCAGTTCGTTAACGATTTTTGCTTTCGGTTAACCATGTAAAATTTTAAAAGTACAGCTCCTGCCATAATTACTGCAAGCC
>JBFHIK010000314.1:0-3666 GCA_041596555.1 Methanosarcina sp. | reverse complement strand
CACCCGAATTGCGCCTCGGGAGTACGCGGTCCTTTTCGCTGCGCTCAAGAGGACTACTTGATGGATTTTAGCAGTGAACTTATTCGATACGCTCAAGCGGACTAGATTACAGATCTTTTTGACCCTTACAACCTTATTCACTGTATCAAGCCGTTTTTGTAACGCTCTACGCAGGAGAGCGGCTTTCAGATAAAAAAAGAAGAGAAAATAAGAGCCTGGAAGTGAAAACTACTGAGACCACTGTAAAAAACTAACAATTAGAAATGACAGGAGAAGCCTTAAGAGATCAACAAAAAAACAACAGGGGAAAGCAACCTAAAAACCTGCAGTATACCAAACGGAGCGAAATATAATTCTATCTGAAAATACTCTTTTTTCGTCTCTTTTTTATCTCTTTTTCTTCTGTTTTCTGTTTTCTGTTTTCTGTTTTCTGTTTTCTGTTTTCTGTTTTCTGTTTTCTATTTTGCAGAGCCGCCAGAGAAGCTGGCGGAGGTATCTTATAAAGTTTAGATTAAAAAACGGTCCCCTGGGTTAAGGGAAGTATTATCTCAGCCTGGAGGATATTTTTCCCATTTTATTTGATCTTTTATAATCGCAAACAGTATCGTTTAGCCTGTTGATTTTACCTGACCGGCAGGCCGGCTTCAGTCCCGTGCGGTGCAGGGAGAGAAAACTGAAAGTTATGTTCCCTGATTATTGCAAAGGTACAAAAGCAGTCCAGAACAGTTCAAGATTACATAACCAGGAGAAAGGAAAATAAATAAAAAAGGAAACAAAATTAAAGAATCCTGGATTCTTCTTTACGGAAGTTCACAATTTACGATTCAGAATAGACTTTCGTGAACTCCGCACCAATTGTAATCATAATTGAGGAATAATAAATCAGAAGAAATAACCCTACGATCGACCCAATTGCCCCGTAAACACTTGTATGGTTGATGTATGTGAAATAAAGCCCAAGGGCATACTTGCCTATGGTTACCAGAATTACTGTTACCAGAGACCCTACAAAAGCAGGCTTAAGATCAAGCTTTATATCGGGCAATACCCGGTATATAAGCATGAAAAACAGGATTAGGATCAGGAAACTGGCTGTAGAACCAGCATATTGAGCAATAGAAGGCGAAAAAGGGAAAAATTCCTGAAACAGTTTTGAAGCTGCATAAAGGACTCCTTTGACAATTATGCTGAGCACAAGGAGCCCTCCAAAAACTATGACTATGAAAAAGGACATTATTGCATTCTTTATAACATCTTTAATAGTATTGGACTCAACAGGCTCGAGATCCCAGGCTTTCTCAAGGAAATTCTTAAACTGCCTGAAAACATTGCTTGCACTCCAGAGAAGGAGAACAAAGCCGGCAAATGCGCCTATTGAGAGGAAATTAACTTCCGGAGTATGTTCGAAAAGCGCACTTATCATATCAATCACACTCTGATCAACGGAGCCCTGCATGTAATCAATTATATAATCCTGAAGCCGTCTTGACCGTAAAAAGAGACTTCCTACAGACACAGAAAATAATAGAAGAGCAGGGAGGCTTAACACAAAATAAAATGCCAGCGCAGCACTGTAAGTCTGTGCATCGTCTTCTACCCATTCCTTTATCGTTCCGGTGATCAGATTTCCTATATACCCCGAACTCATGTTCTCCTCTAATTCATAAGATAGAACTCTTTAATTAAATCGATCTTCTCAAAATTCTGCCACATCTTTTTTCTGCAAGATAACAGCCTGAAAACAATAGCAGCCTGAAAGTCAACCTGAAAGCCATATTTTTCCAACAAAACCAAATACTTCGAATTCAATATTTACATAGGGTATCAGCAGGGGGAGGTATAAAAGTTGAGATGATTCTGAGGAGCTTACGCGTTATTAAAAATTATGGGTTCAAGCTCCCGAATTGCGCCTCGGGAGTACGCGGTCCTTTTCGCTGCGCTCAAGAGGACTACTTGATGGGTTTTAGCTGAGGTTCGCTTAAGAGGGCCTGGATATTTTTGTTTTTATACGAAATTTGATAAATTGTTTTTGGAGGGGTGACAATTATAATGACTAATCCTAGAAAAATAAGGAAAGTAATGAAGAGTATGCCGACCATCGAGGGGGCAGGAGTACACCTGAAGAGGGCTTTTGGGTTCCAGCATGTGCCTGAACTGGACCCTTTTTTGCTGCTTGATGACTTTCATTCGGAAAAGCCGGAGGAGTACAGTATGGGATTTCCCTGGCATCCACACCGGGGGATTGAGACTATCACTTATGTCCTGCAGGGGGAGGTAAGGCATGAGGACAGCATGGGAAACAAAGGTGTTATCCGGCCTGGAGAATTGCAATGGATGACTGCAGGGAATGGGATTATCCATCAGGAAATGCCACAGGGGGATAAAAATAAAACACTCTGGGGTTTTCAACTCTGGGCAAACCTTCCGGCTTCGCATAAGATGATGAATCCGCGCTACCGGGAGATCAAAAGCAGCCAGGTACCTGAGCTTTTCATGGAAAAAGGGCTGAAGATAAGGATTATTTGTGGGGAGTTGAACGGGATTGAAGGGCCTGTGCAGGAAATAGTAACCGATCCGGAATACCTTGATGTGACAGTGCCTGCAGATGAGACGTTTTCTCACATAACAGTTCCAGGCTATACCGTCTTTGCATACGTGATAGAGGGCAGCGGAAATTTCGACAGGGAAAAAGATCCATGCACCTTTGAGGTTGAAGGAGAAAGATATCTTGACCTGGCGGAGGACTGTGGGATAAGTAAGGAGACCCTGGTCCTCTACGGGGATGGGGATTCGATTGAGGTGACTGCAGGGGATAGGGGAGTGAGGTTCCTTCTGGTATCGGGAAAACCAATAGGAGAGCCTGTTGCCTGGTATGGGCCAATTGTCATGAATACGCAGGAAGAACTGAAAACAGCTTTTGAAGAATACAGGAAAGGCACATTTATCAAGCATCCTTGAAGTGTCAATCCCCTGAAGTTTGGGAAAGATACTGAAATGTTTTTCCCCTATTTTTTCAGGAAATTTCCACCTCTTTTTATCCTTAGCTATCAGGGAAAAACCTGTACCGGACAGGAATCAGATTGGTTTATTTCCCGATCAGTTTTTTGGTGGACCATTATTAATCGGTTGATGTTATCCTGATATCCGAAACCGGGATCTTTCGTTTTATTGTTCTGCTTCTTGCAGGCTGAACCCGTCCGTCTGCAAAGCAAAAAAGCAACAGATGAATACTTTTCTTGACCCCAAAAACCGTATTAAAATTTACAGGTATATATAAGCGCCTCCGCCAGCTTGCCTGGCGGCTCTGTAAAAAAAGAAGAAAACAATAAAGATTTGAAAGAGAAAAAAGCCTGTAGATATAAAAGAGAAACAAGACTAAAATTTCTGGTAGTTTGAACTGTTACGCTCTCTTTTTAACCTTCTTTCCTCTTTCTTTTTCTCTTCTTTTCTTTTCGGTCTTTTTTAGAAAGCCGCTCTCCTTCGTCGAGCGTGACAGGAACGACACGATAAACCGAATAAGGTTGTAAGGGGTAGAAAATCTTAATTTAGTCCCTCTTGTCTCCTCTTGAATGAAACTTCTGAATCTAATATATAAAATAGTCTGCTTGAGCGTAGCGAAACAGACCGCGTACTGTTGCGATTACATCGCAACTCCCAGAAAATCTT
>JBFHIK010000313.1:0-3672 GCA_041596555.1 Methanosarcina sp. | reverse complement strand
TTAATTATAATGCCTGCAGTCGTATGCCTGGTACTGATGAGGCATATTCCTTCCTGTATTCCACTTATCCTTACCTCTTCCTGTACTTCTGAGGTAATGTCTATCAGCTCTATGCGCCTTGAAGTTTCGATGTTGAGTTTCAAGTCCTCCCCTCTGAACTTTCTATGGTCTGCTCTATTGAATTTTATATGATCTGCTGTATTTTTTGGTTGAAAACTTTTTTGATTGAATAATACCTTAGCCTTCTGGCATTTTTATGTGTATGGTTTCATTTTATCTATCTGTTTTCTTACTCATGTGTCGCACAGGTTGCAGCCTGTCTGCTAGCCAGACAAATCTCTCACTTGACACCCCTAACCTCTTTTCAATTCACATTTTATAAAATTCCTCGCCAGCTTGTCTGGAGATGCTTTACAAAAAGAAAAAAATACGTGGAAAAAATGTGGAAGAGGATGTTTAAAAAAGCAATTGAAAATAGATTAAAACAGAATAATGTAAAATGGTCATGTTACTTGTTTATTTGAAATATTCCTGAATCTGCTCAGTTTCTTATTTCCTGTTGTGTCTTGGATTTCCGGGTGTTTGTTCTTTCAATTGGTAGAGGTAGACTCAGCGTTTTTCGGTGGAGGAAATTTTAGCTTTGTCTATAAGGGTCTGTAAAGGTATCCGCCTTTCGAATAGTTTTTAATTTCAGTCCCTGATCACAGAAGGTTGGCCCTTCCTGAAACTCAGGGACGTTTTTAATTTATGCTTCCTGTGTCGACAGAAGCCCAAAAAGCTTCAGGATTCTTGTCTTTGAGGATGGGACGATCTTGCGGTCTTTAAGCAGGAACCCATGCAAAACTGGTTTCAGAGGCTTTTGCGGAACTGTTTCTTTCATTCTGGCTCACCTTTTGAACATTGAATTTATGTTTTTTCGATTTAGCCGGTAGTCAGTGTCCTATTGCCTACTAATACTATATATATATTTGCACTCGGGAATTTATCTATCCTTTCACACTACTTCCCCAAAGGAGTTTTTCAAACTCCCTGTTCCAGAGGTTTGTTCAGAGATCCTGTTTTCAGAATTGTGTTGAGGTAGAGCCTTGCCCAGACAAAGGTCACTCCGGCTCCAATTGCATTGCCTACGACAATTCCCCACCAGGCACCTACCTGACCCATGTCCAGATTGAATGCGAAAAAAGCTGCAAAGATCGGGGTAAATACTATGGTTCTCAGGAGGTTTGCGGTAAGCGCACTCATGCCTTTTCCCGCTCCCTGGAAGAATGATGTCGAGAGCATTCCTAAAGAAACCGACGGGTAGAAGATACAGATAACACGCAGGAAGTGGGTAAGGTCTGGCGCTATATGGGCAGCGTCTGCTGTCTGCGTGAATATGGCCGCAATCTGCGGGGCAAAGATGAAAGTTAATACAGCAACCGCACTTTCGATGAGGAGCCCCAGTTTTATTGCATATGAATGGGCAATTTCTGCTTTTTCAAATTCCCTCGCCCCAAAAGCTGCTCCAGAAACCGAAACCACAGCTGTTGCAATTCCTATAAGGGGAGCAATTGCAATTGTTGCAACCCTCCATCCAGTGGAATAAACAGCAACTCCATCAGTATTGCTAACGTTCACAATAATAAGGTTGAGGACAAGCATGGATAATGACATCGAAAGCTGCTGGGCGGAGGCGGGGATTGTTATCCTGAATATGTCATTTACAATATTTTTTTCAAAGCTGAAATCTTTAAAATCGAAGGAAACGAAAGTATCCTTTCTGAAAAAGAGCCAGTTCAGCATCATAACTGAAGATACTGCAAGAGACAGCAGGGTTGCCCAGGCTGCACCTGCAATTCCCATCTTAAAGGTGTATATGAAAATAGGGTCAAGGACAATATTCAGGACTGCGCCATAGATCATTGCCTTCATTGCGCGGTTTGAATCCCCTTCGGCTCTGAGGATGGAGTTAGCTACGTTAGTAAAAAAAACTACTATGCTCCCGAGGAATATCACTCTCGCATAAGCTACTGCGAGATCGGTAGTTCTTCCTGCTCCTGCCAGAGAGAAGATATGGGGGGCAAAAACATAAAAGGGTATGGTAAATATAAGAACGAGCAGAAGCATCATTATAATTGTGTGTACGGCTACGTTATCTGCCCCTACTTTATCCCGTGCTCCTATCTTCCGGGAGATTGCGGCTCCTCCTCCTATACCCAGCCCGTTGGATAAAGCCATGCTTATGAAAAAAAAGGGAAATACGAAGCCCATTGCAGCAAGTGCATCTGCTCCTAGCCCTGAAACCCAGAAAGTATCTATCAGCTGGTAAAGAGTCTGGACGGACATCGCAACAATCATCGGGACCGCAAGTTTGATAATGGCTTTTTTCGGGTCTCCCTCAAGGATCTTTACGCCTCTTGTTCCATGACTTTTTTCAGGATTGACGGGATTTGAATTCACAGTTGTTCTGGTTTTCATTTAGTTTCTTCCTTTTAATACATCTTTTTCCCTTTCCCTCTTTTTCAGAAATGGAATTCTTTGCAGAAATGGAATCCTTTTCAGGAATGGTGTCCTTTTCAGGAATGGTGTCCTTTTCAGGAATGGTGTCTTTTTCAGGAATGGTGTCCTTTTCAGGAATGGTGTCTTTTTCAGGAATGGTGTCCTTTTCAGGAATGGTATCCTTTGCAGAAATGGAATCCTTTGCAGGAGCTCAGAGGATTCAGATCCTGAATTAAAAGAACCTGTTTTTTATCCCGTAACCTGTAGAATTAAGTTCCTTCAATGTTTCATTCAGGGAGAAAAGGAATTCGTCTTTCAGCCGTTTAGTCAACTGCTCCGGACCAATACACCTGAAATATGCTGGAGTTCCTTCGATGACTTCCACATACTTCTTTTTTGACATTCTCTCCAGCGTAGCATAAATCTTTGGCCTGGGAACGTGCGTAAATTCATGGATTTCCCTTGCTGTTGCCTCGCCCAGGCTCAGAAGCCCTATATAGATCTTTGCTTCGTTTACTGTGAATCCTAACTTCTGGAGTTTGCCTATAAGCTCCGTGTACATTGCAGATCTCAGTATATATTATCTAGTATCTATCTAGTATCGTTTTCTGGGTGCTTTTCCTTTCAGGCACTTTCATCCAGTTTCTTCAGTGTGCCGAGTATTGTTTTCAGGCTTTCCTGATAGGCTACAATATCTTCTTCAGCAAGCCGGTTCATAACTTCAGATGCACTTTTTTCAAGCTCCTCTGTGAACCAGTCCCTGTAAACCTTCCCCTTTTCTGTAAGTGAAACCAGGGTCTTTCTCCGGTCTCCGGGGTCTCCCTTCCTGTAGACAAGCTCCTCTCTTTCCAGAGCATCGATCATGCTGGTCAGGCTCCCTTTCTGAAGGTCCAGACATTTTCCAAGAGTAGTGGGCATAATCTCACCTGCAGTCCCTATAATCAGGATAACCTTATTCTGATTTTTGTTGAGATTGTATGGGTTATTTCCTGTCTGGTGAAAGGTTTTGGCAAAATTTTTATGGAAGAGATGGATCATTTCAAACTGAAGTTTTACCGTTTCTTTTATTCTTTCTTCTTTCATCGGTTATCACAGTGAGGCGCTTTTTTCAGTCATTATTCGGATGATAAAGCCAGGGGTCGTTAAAGCCATGGATAGTAGCAAAACCATGGATAGTAGCAAAACCATGGATAG
>JBFHIK010000312.1:0-3673 GCA_041596555.1 Methanosarcina sp. | reverse complement strand
GAAGCCCGTTACTTCAGTGATGGGTAGTTCACATTAAGGGTAAGCTACCGTCCAGGGTACTGTATTTCCATCCCATGTGTATGATTCATGCGTAACATCATTCACATAAAAGGTGAACGTTAATGCAGTTCCTGTGTATTTTACCTCATTTGAATAAACCTCCACTGTCCCTTCATCGTCCGTTTTCTTATTCGAAAACGTGTCACTGGTTTCACCGCTCCAGTAGCCGGAAACTTTAGCATCTTCGACCGGATTATTGTTGTTGTCAAGGATGGTCACAACTGCAACACCCTTAACTTTACCACTGTTTCCCTTTACGCTTGTTGTAACACTCACACTCCCAATGTGAATGAAATTTCCCTGAGGAGCCTCAGTAACCACCACGGTTGCCACATTGGTATTAGTGGCGCTTTTATCATCGGTCACAGTCAAGGTTACACTATAGGTGCCGGCAGCTGAATAACTATGTTCAGGAACCGCCTCTTTTGACTCCTTTCCGTCACCGAAATCCCACAGATACTCAATTGGATCTCCATCCGGGTCGTTTGAATTAGATCCGTCAAAAGTCACTGACTGATCAACCTGGATGTTATAAGGACCTCCGGCATCCGCCACTGGTGGGGTATTCTGGTACACTACTGTCCCGGCTTTTGGATTTTTATCCCATGTGTACGAGTCATGCGTAACATCATTCACATTAAATGTGAACGTTAAGTTAGTTACAGGTTCATGGTATTCGTTCTCCCACTTAACCTCCACTGTCCCTTCATCGTCCGTTTTCTTATTCGAAAACGTATCACTGGCTGCACCGCTCCAGTAGCCTGAAACTTTAGCATCTTTTACCGGAGCATTATTGCTGTCAAGGATGGTCACAACGGCAGTTGTGGTAACTTTAGTATTGTCTCCTCCTGTTACGCTTGTAGTAACATTCACATCCCCAATGTGGATGAGGTTTTCCTGAGGAGCCACAGGAGAGGTTGATATTTTGCCACTGCTGGGAATATATACCGCAATGTAGTCGATGTAAATCGCATGTTTACCGCTTTGTCCATGATTTGCCTGTGCAAGTATAGAGACGTTGAGGTTCTCAAGGTCCATGGCATTTGTGATGTGGGGCAAATCGAATACTTCATCAGCATACTCTTTTTTGTGTTCAGGGAGGTCATATTCATAGAATTTCCCTTCCGTTTGATCCCAGACCCGTAGCTTAACCCATTTAAATGAGCTGTCATGCCCACTATAATCAACTTTGATCTTTACACCGGAAATGTCGAGATTTTTATAATTAGAACACATGGCCCCAAAATTCGAAAACGTGACCCCGAAAGACTCGAGCACTGATTCATTCAGCCCGAACTCGAAATACTCATACATTGAAGCTTCTTCATTCGGGTAATAAGTTGTAAAACCGCCTCCTATTTTCTGGACGTCGTCGAGGCATGCAGACCCTTTATCACCTTTGGAAGACTCAGAATTGTCTAGGGCAAGAAGCTGGGGCGGGATCCATATAGACCCTCCTGTGTACCAGTCTCTTGAAATGCGGTCATTGGGAGTCAGGATATCATCATCAAGGTAAATAGAAGGAATGAAAGACTTCTGAACCACCTGTTTAGAAGGAGTGTGTATGAAGAAGACGGTAAAGTCTTCATCGCGGTTTTCGATATCAAGACCACACATTTCCGCCACGTTAACAGAAATGTATTCCCCCAAATCCCAGAACCCATTATCCCCATATTCTTCAATAAGCTGGCCGGATAGTTCTTCCCCGTTTATGACATACTTTGTGCTTCCCGACTGCAGAACAAGTTTAAAGTCCTGGAGGGAAACCGGTTCTCCCCCATTATTAAAGAGAACGATTGTGTCGTTGACTGGATCTACTTGTTCATAAAAGTCAATATGCGGGATGTGTGAAGGTCTTGCTTCAGAAAACACAACCGCGCTAATTGACGCCATCATTATAATAGTAATGAAAGTAAGAAGCACCTGGCCCAATACTTCCGAAACCGCATACTCATTAAGTCTAAATTTTTTTAAATATACCATGGCAGACACCCATATATAAGAAAAGGCTTACTAAGCATGTTTTTAAGAAAATTGAACCCCGAATAAATTTATTAATATAAAAATAGATGTTTGAATACATAAACTATTTGTTAACAATGTTACTCAGGCAAACTGTTGTCTTGCTGCATTACTCATACCGGTGCCGAGATTAGTTTCACCTGAAGAATCGGGACAGGAAAGCACACTAATTACGTTTCCCGACTGGAAAAAACAAAAACATCTACTAAAACAAAAACATCTACTCTGGGGCTGCGGCAAACAAAATATGCTTCCGGAATACCTTATCTAACCATTAGAAAAAATTAGAAATCACTTAACAGGAATTTATTGATCTGTTGATTCTTTTATTACTCCATCAACTCCGTATCCTCGTGCGAATAAGCCGGCACACAGCAGCAGAGAATTTTCAGTTCCTTTTCACCGGGATTTCGGACCCTGTGCGGAGTTCCAGGGGCAATACAAATGGAATCTCCTTTTCTGACCTCGAATTCTTCAGAGCCGAGGGTCATTATCCCGCTCCCTTCTGTAATGTGATAGATTTCTTCGGTTACCCGGTGTTTGTGAAAAAAAGTTTTACCTCCGGCAGGCACGGTAGCTTCGGCGAGGCTCTGTTCGGAGTTGCCGTGGACTGCGGGGTGCATAAGTTCGCGGATTATTGAGCCATCTTTTGTGATGTAGGGTTCTACCTTTTCATATTTGGTTTTAAGGGACATTCAGAAATACTAAAACTAACAACTATATAAATATTTTACAATTAAAGATATTGGGGTACTTTGTTTTCCTGCAAAAATACCCTTCCAGAAAAAAGCCAGATAAAAAATGAGATAACAGGATGTACAGCTGGAGAGAAATTAAAGTCCGTTTATTAAACCTGTCTATCGGGTATTATAGATCAAGTATCCTGGAAACTCATCTGACCCTTTCCGCCCTTTTTTTAAGGGCATTGTTCATATCTCCAAAGCTGCGTACCGTACCCTTCTCTATAGACCATGAAGTGCTGATAATAGGAATTGCAATTCCATTGAATATCTCTTTCTGGATAAAACGTACCTTGCGGCCTGAAATTTCTTCAAGGATAAGGCTGTGCTCCCCATCGAGCAGCCCGGGGAAAAAGAAACTTCCTTTCCATGTAAGCTCTTTTCCGGGCTCCAGGCGAATGATCCTCGGGTGAAGGGTCACGCCTTTCTTTTCCCATTCCGGCTTCATATGGACTTTAATTTTGCTCCCGACCTTTGCCTCCCCGCTGATTTCCTTTATGTAGGGGTTCCAGCTGGGATAGGCTGCAAAATCCATAAGAATCTGCCAGATGCGGTCCACAGAAGCGAAAATTTCAATTTCTGTGCTGATTTCTTTTTTAAACCCGATGATTGCAACTCCTCTTTCGTTTCCTGTTTTTTCTTAGTCTATCGAAGGCAAACTTATTAACCCTGCTTATTTAGACCGGAAGCAGGGGAGATTAAGTAGAAAAAAAGAAGACACAAGCTATACTTTCATAAGCAAATTCAGTTAGCGAATTAAGTTAGCGAATTAAGTTAGCGAATTAAGTTAGCGAATTAAGTTAGCGAATTAAGTTAGCGAATTAAGTTAGCGAATTCAGTCAACTAGATCT
>JBFHIK010000311.1:0-3678 GCA_041596555.1 Methanosarcina sp. | reverse complement strand
TTGTTTTCCTTTTTCTTTTTGTTTTCCTTTTTGTTTTCCTTTTTATCCAGGTTTCGATTAATAATTTTCTTTATATATTTCTTTTTTTATTTAGATTTTTTCTATACAGGAAGCTTGAAAACATTTATATATACCTGTTTAATTCTATGGCTATGAATCATATTTTAATCTGCAAAAGTATAGGTTTGAGAAATTCTGGTTTGCAAAACGTTTAATTTCCAGAGATGGTAAACACGCTGATTTATTTTACTACAACTGATGATGTATCGAGCAGCCTTTTACGCTTCAACATTATGCCTGGTATCTTTTTTATGTTTATTTTAGCTTTGATCCCTTTTACTTTGACTACTTTAACTTCGGTTATTTTTACTTTGATTATTTTCGCCTTAATTACTTTTATTTTAATCCATCCCATGCTCATTGTTTCTGGTTCAATAATTCATGCATTGGTAGATTCATTAAAAACAGTTTTTTTTGAAGGTGTTCTATGAAAGCTGTAATTATTGGTGCAGGGGAAGTAGGCTATCATATTGCAAAAGCCCTCTCTCCTAAAAATGATGTTGTAATTATAGAGAAAGACGAGGAAGCGTCAAGAAGAGTAGATGAACTTGACGTGCTCGTAATTGAAGGAAACGGCGCAAACGCGGATATTCTTTCTAAAGTCTTGCAGAACGCTGACCTTCTCGTGGCTGTTACAGGCGTTGATGAGATCAACATCGTTGCCTGCATGACCACCAAGCTGATTACAAAGAGCAAACCCGGCTGGAAGGATACAAAGACCATAGCAAGGGTTAGCAATCCCGATTACATAGATTCTCCAGTTACTTCAAGGGCTCAGGTTGGCGTTGACCTTATGATCTGCCCTGAACTTGCTCTTGCATCGGAAATTGCTGATGTACTCTCAAGCCCCTCTGCCATAGATGCGGAAATGTTTGCCGAGGGGAAAGTAAAGATGACTGAGTTTGCAATAAATTCGGAAAGCAGACTTGTGGGAAAGAAGATGCAGGACCTTCAGCTTGCTGACTGCTGCATCGTCAGTGCGGTTTTCCGGGAAAACGAAATAATAATTCCTCACGGAGACGATTTAATCAAGGCAAACGACCACATGGTAGTTGTGGGTAAGCCAGAAGCTATGGAAAACCTTGAAACTGTTTTCGGAAGTCAGGTGCCCCACAGAACCAAAATTCTCCTAATTGGCTGTGGAATTGTAGGCATATATCTGGCAAAACTAATCGACAAAGAAGAAAATGTTGACCTGAGGATAATTGAGAACAGGAAAAGCCGCTGCATAGAAGTGGCTGAGATGCTTGAAAAAGCCCTTGTGCTCAATGGGGACGGGACTGATGTCAGCCTTCTCAGGGAAGAGAATATTGAGGATATGGATGTTGTTGTTGCAGTTACGGACAGCGATGAAAAGAACCTTCTCTGTGCCCTGCTCGCAAAGCAGCTAGGTGCAAAGAAGGTAATTGCAAGAGCTGACCGCTCGGACTATCTGCCTCTTTTTGAGATGGTCGGGATAGACATGGCAGTAAGTCCCAGGGAAGCAACCGTAAATGAGGTCCTAAAACTTACCATGGGCAAAGGAATACAGACGCTCACGACCATCGAAGGCGAAAAAGCTGAAATCATAGAATATACGGCTTCTGAAAATTGCAGGATTGTCGGCAAGCCTTTAAACAAAGTAAAGTTCCCTAAAGGAGCCCTTATAAACATGGTAGTACGCGGAAAAGATACTATTATTCCAAGAGGGGATTTCGTAATTAATAAAGGGGACCGTGTAGTTATTTTTTCCATGGCTTCTGCTGTTTCTGAAGTGGAAAAAATTTTCAGGTAAGTTTTACGAGCTAAGATATTTTTCCCTGAATAATAACAACTTTTTTAATTTATCCATTCTTTTGTTTTCATGCATACAAAGGTTAATTAAAGGGCCCTTTCAGATTATGTTTTGCAGGATAAACCCTTTTTTTGTTTTGATCTACATATGTGTCTTTGATGTCTTTGTCTTCATTTAGTTTTATATATTATTTTAAGTTATTTCCGTGAATTTTGAGCCAAAAAATTCCAAATTTCATAAGGCGGAGAGTATATTTCTTAAATCTCTGCCCGTTTACGTTTTCTTATTTCCAAAGAATACTTAAGCAAGCAGGATAATCTATTTGGAAACAGTCTTTTCTTTGAGGGAATCTTATGAAAGCAGTGGTTATCGGAGCAGGCGAAGTTGGATATCATATCGCAAAGTTTCTTTCCCTCACACACGATGTGGTTGTTATCGATAACGACGAGGGCGCTCTTCGACGGGCCGATGAACTGGATGTTCAGGTTGTGGAAGGGAACGGCGCAAATGCCGATGTTCTTGCAAGCATTCTTCCTGATGCGGATATTCTCGTTGCTGTTACCGGGGTCGATGAAGTAAATATCGTTGCCTGTATGACCGCAAAGCTGATCATCAAATCTCATGTCGGCTGGGAAGAAACTAAGACCATTGCCCGTGTGAGCAATCCTGATTATATAGATGTACCCGTTACTTCCAGAGCACAGGTGGGGGTAGACGTTATGATCTGCCCTGAACTCGCGCTCGCTTCAGAGGTTGCCGAGGTGCTTTCAAATCCTTCTGCAATAGATGCAGAAATGTTTGCCGGGGGTAAAGTTCAGATGATGGAATTTGCCATCCGCCCTAACAACAGGTATGTAGGGAAGCATATGCAGGACCTCAAGCTTGAAGACTGCTGTATTGTCAGTGCTATTTTTCGGGAAAACGAAATACTCATCCCTCGTGGGGACGATTTAATCAAGGCAAACGACCACATGGTGATCATTGGCAAGCCCAGATCCATGGAAGGCCTCAAGAGCATTTTCGGGGACGAAGCTGTCCACAGAAACAGAATTCTCCTTATTGGCTGCGGAATTGTGGGTTTTTACCTTGCCAAAATTATTGATAAGGATGAGAACGCTGACCTCAAAATTATTGAGTACCGGAAAAGCCGCTGCATAGAAGTGGCCGAGATGCTTGAAAATGCCCTTATACTTAATGGGGACGGGACTGACGTCAGCCTTCTAAGGGAAGAAAATATCGAGGACATGGATGTTGTTATTGCGGTTACGGACAGCGACGAAAAGAACCTTCTCTGTGCCCTGCTTGCAAAGCAAATGGGCGCCAAAAAAGTGATTGCAAGATCTGACCGCTCGGACTATGTGCCTCTTTTCGAGATGGTGGGAATCGATATTGCAGTAAGCCCGAGAGCAGCAACCGTAAACGAAGTCCTCAAACTTACTATGGGGAAAGGCATAGAAACTCTTGCAACTCTTGAGGGTGAAAAAGCAGAAATTATCGAATATACGGCATCATGGCAGTCAAAAATCGTAGGAAAACCGCTCAACAAGGTCAAATTTCCAAAAGGTGCAATCATTACCATGGTGGTTCATAATGGGGATGTCGTTATTCCCAGAGGGGAGTTTATCATCCGGGAAGGAGACAAAGTCATCGTTTTTGCTCTTTCTTCCGCTGTACAGCAGGTCGAGAAATTGTTCAGGTAAGCAATAAATATGAATACTTTAAAAGTATCATAAACTGAATACATTAAAAGTATCATAAACTGAATACATTAAAAGTATCATAAACTGAATACATTAAAAGTATCATAAACTGAATACATTAAAAGTATCATAAACTGAATACAT
>JBFHIK010000310.1:0-3688 GCA_041596555.1 Methanosarcina sp. | reverse complement strand
GAAGCATCAACTACAGGAGCTGAGAGTTCGAAGAAACAGGTAAGCATCGATTATCTGGCCTTATGGGTAGAACAAACAAGCATCGAGAGTGAGTAATATTCTTAAAAGATTTAGAGACAGGATTTAATCAAGACTCTTAAAAAGGCAGATTAAATATTTAAGAAAGATACTTGAGAAAAAATTTGAGGTGGAGGGGTCGGCTTGTTAGACGTGAAAAAACTCATTAAAAACTCCAGTGCCGTTTCAGATGTCATGGGGGAGGTGCTCCTGACGACAATATCGGTTCTCATGCTCAGCTCAATTGCCGTTTTCGTTTTTTCATACGGTGGGGCGGCTGACATCCCCCACACTCAGGTGAAGGGATGGGTGAATGCACAGAATGATACAATCTACCTGACAAACAGTGGAGGAGAGTTTATCGGTACTGAATCATTTGAAATTGCAGTAAACATCAATGAGAATCGGAGCACTTACTCTTCGTCCCAGATATATGCGAATCTGGGAAACAGGAACTCATGGGAACTGGGAGACACAATAGAGATTAACACATCCGGAGAGTGGGGAATCAACATCAAAGAAGGAGATGAAATAAATGTGTACCTGATCGATGTCCCCTCAAAAAAACTCATCCAGGATTTGAAGATTTCCTCCGAATACTTAGAGGCTTCCAACTGGACTGCTCCATAAGGTTCCGAGGTAGACACTTCCCAGGGAGAGCCAGCAGGACTCTTTGATATCCAGAAAAAAAAACGACATTGCATTGGATGTAAATTAAAAAATAAAAGTTAGAGGGAGAAAATGAAAAATAAGGGCTTTAAAACAATATCTTCTTTCTACAGGTCCGAATCCGGGGTAGCTGTCGCCGTTGCCGCAGCCCTGTTGCTCGGTATTGTAGTTGCTGCAATGACGACAATCCAGCTTAATTACGTGCCCGTCTGGAAAGAAGACGCAGAATACGCCCATATGTCCGATGTATGGCAGGACATGGCCAGGTTCAAGTCTAATGTTGACATCCTGGCAGCAGGGCTCGAGATAAACCCGAATTCAAGGCTCGTGCTGAACAGCCCGGTCCAGATGGGAGGGAGTGATGTGCCATTCATAGGAGGCATGAAAACAGGCGGGACCCTTGCCATAAACAACGACATCTCAGGTATGTTAATAGTCGTGACTGATGAGGTAGCTGCTAATGGCTACAACAGCAATAACACTTTATTTTATACAGGCTCTGTCTCATATCGTCCTACTAACATCCATTACGTAGACGAAACTTACTGCTACGAAAACGGAGCTCTCATAGTCTCCCGAAACGACAGGTCCATGATGAAACTTTCCCCCAGCATTGTGCTAGAAAATGGATCAGATATCTCCATAAACCTTTCTGTGAGGGCTGTGACCCTGGACGGGAACCGCGGTGTTCTGGCCAGCAACAGCATAGAGGACATCAGGCTGACCTGCGAAGGCTTCGCTCCCCTATATCCCATAAACGAAGAAGCTGTAACCAACATCACCTCCGTGGACCTGACTATCTACACAGAAAACCCGGAAGCCTGGGAAAAATATTTTGAAGATTCAGCCAACAATATTAACCTCCAGAACGGCACGGACTACAACCTCAGCACAGGCACCCACATGGTCACCTTTTCTCTTCCGAAAAAGACTAGAGATATCAACTTTGAAGCCTACAATACCATGATTAAAATCGAAACCGAGACTTAATTGGCAGGAAACATAAGAAAAAATTTTCTTCCCCAAAAAGAAAATTTTTATTTCTATTTTTATTATTTTTTTCCAAACATTAAATATTGAAGCTCGAATTTACTATTTTAATTCACAAGAAATTAATTATCACATGGAGATTTTATTTAATTTTTTTAACAAAGTTTACATATAAAAAATTATAAGTTAGTTGAAGAGAAAATTCCATTTTAAAGTGCAAAAATGACACTGACTTGTTAACAAAATTTACATACATGCCATTTTCGATTTTATTTGAACTTAATTATTTTAACCCCGTCCGGGAGAAAGAAATTTAGAACATTTTTGCACAAGAGAAAGAACATCGATACACTATCAAAATCTCTCCTAAACGTGCCCCTGGTGCTCAGGAAAATAATGTGAACTACCCTCCCACCGTCCACTTCACTCCGAGGAAGGGGATTTCTCACTGTGCCTCCGTGCTCTCCAAGTTAAAACGGGCAGTTACGCATAAAACGTTGGATTATCACAGCCGAAGATCTAAAGACACACAACAAACAAAAAATAACCAGCTACTCTGTAGCCACATGATTTTGAAAACAAAGAGTTTCGGCAATCGAGGAGATGTTCAACGATATTTCCCTGGTGCCGCACCAATCATACCCAGTTTACGGTCGTGTTTTCCTGCATAACTATAGACATCAGTTGGAGGGTTCATTTCAACCTCATTGACACACTGTAAAGTTCCCACTACGTTTTTGAGCCACAGGAATACTAATTGGACATACAAAAACGATGCACAAGAGTATTTATTGAGAATGACTGGGAAGCTCTGAATCATACTCCGCAGGTTCTTTTTCACGCGTTTCTTCCATCATAGTTTAAGTGAGAAAAAACAGTAGATTTCGGCAAGAAAAATAGATAACAAAACTTCAAAAATCGATAAAAGATAAGCTTAATTCAGAAAAAATGACAAAAAGGAAAAGGCAACAATTCAGCCTACCAAAACAAGTTGATTGATAGTGATTTTGATGAATATCGAAAAAATCGGATCCGACTATTCAGAATTGTTCAATCCTTGAGGATTGACGCGACACTAGAGGGTGTTTTGCCTAAGCAGAATAGTTACAAGTTAGATAAAAAAAGTAAAGAAGTAAAAAAGAAAAGAAAATGTACCCAAATGGGCAACATTTTGAAACTTGTGTTTAAGTTCTTATTTTTTTGTCACAAATCAACTGGTTAGAGACTTTGTCAGTAATCTTAAGGTTAAAGACTTCTCCAGTAGGTAAAGCACCATTATGAACAAAGAAACTGTGGATCTCTCCAACAGAGAATTGATCTGCAGGACTAGTAATTAGCCCGGAAGTATCATTTAAACCACTAGCACTACCATTCTCATAAGTAAAACGGATTTGTGTGCTTTCCCAGACAATGGTGTCTCCACCAAGATGTTCAATTGTCAAATTACTAGTACCGTTAGTAAGTTTTGCATTGATGTTCGCCTGCGGTGCTGATTTTGCAGGGCTCTGGCCAAAGACAGATGAACCGATTGCGGCGGCAAGGATGACCGTGATTGCGACCATCAGCACGACACCGATAACCGGGGACACTGCCTTGTCGTTCCTGAATATTTTCTTGAGATCCATATGATTCTCCCTCCTGAGTTAAATACATCCAGACGGGACATCCGGTCTGAATTTTTAACACTTGAATTCATATACTAACAATTATTACTTTTTTTAACTGCACTCAAAGATATTCTTCATTCGTATATAAATTTTTGCAACGACAGTCATAAATTAATTAAAAAGTATAGAAGTTTTTTATTCCAAAAGTTTCCCAGCGACCTCAACGAACAGAAATGATTTTTTTAAACAGTCAAGTTAATATTCAATTAACAACATTGTAGGAAGTTAGGCAATAAATTATAAGAAGGTGATGTTTATCGTGGTGGGTAAAAAATACAGGGCACTTGGCCAGGACTGCCAGGCAG
>JBFHIK010000309.1:0-3692 GCA_041596555.1 Methanosarcina sp. | reverse complement strand
TCAAGTGCCCACTGGCTCTGGAGTACAGCCTCATGGAGCTCTTTCTTCATAGAAAGCTTGCATGCATCTTCAATCGACAAAGCTACTGAACTCAGGGCATTGTCAAAGTAATTTTCTGCAGCAAGCTTGCCTATTTCCTCAAGCATCAAAAGGGTGCTGATAGTTTCGGCCTCAAGGCTTTCTGAGGCTACCTTTTTTCCGATTTCTCCAAGGCAGTTTATTGCGTTAAGCAAAGCTTCTTCCATATCCTGCACTGCAGCAGCAGCCCCTATATCTCTTAAGAGCAGGGAAAAGGCAATTATTTCTTCCTGATCTTTTTTCTCAAGAGACGAAAGGTTCCAGATTTCCATCATGGTAGTAGCAGCTACCTTTGAACCCGCTTCAAGCGAACTTGAAGCTGCCGTTCTCCCCATCTTCCCTGTTTCTACCATCGTCCTGTTCAGAATGGACACGTATTCCTTTTTTGCTGCTATTTTTGCCAGTTTCCCGAGGGCAAGGACTGAGTTGATTGCGACAAGTTCCATCCCTTCCTTTGCAGCTGCCTGTGCGATATCCGAGATTGAGAGGATAACCCTCCCGGCATCTGCCTCTTCATTTTCAGAGAGGAAGCCTTCTGCAATCCCTGTAAGTGAATCCAGGGCCTGGAAAACTTTGCTCTCATTTTTTTCTTCAACTGAAGATAAACCTATGTCAACTGCCTCTGCTTCGTTTAATGTGATCATTATTTCTGCCCCTCTTTATCGGTCTATAGAATTATAAGTATTACAAGCTTAAAGCATATTCAAGCTTAAAGCCCGTTTTCCTGCATATTTATACAATCATTGTTATACTTTTGATGCCCGAATGTCAGTTTAAGGCTATTACACAGCATAAAACAATTAGGCGGGTAAAATTGATATACTGGATGATATTGACTGGCTTATTTTATGAAATTAGAAGATTATTAGTGTTGCTATTTTGTAATGGAGATACTTTTTTATGAGACTTCCGAGGCTTAGGCTTTCAGTGAACCTGAACAGCAGCTTTTTATAGAAAATAAAAAGCCAGAAGCAGGCTTGAAGGTTTTCAGGAAAACAGCTATTTCGCGTAAAAAAGTGAAAAAATTTAAGTTAAGGATTGGAAACCTGCCTGTTCAGTTAAACTTACTTATTCAAAGGATTCGGCTTCGTGTATGTACTCAGAACCATTAAAGGTTTCAATAGAAAGTTTTGCTGCAAGCATATAACTTACCAGAAACTTTTCTTTTGGCTCAAGCATTATAGTTCCAAGTGCATCAGCAGCCTTTATAATGATATTTTCAAAATTTCTGAAATTAGTATTAATAAACTGGGGTTCAGAAGAAACAGGAATATGCCGGAGAGAAGGGATATCTCCCCGGCGTTCCATAAGGAAACCCAGAGTACCCTGAAGTTCATCAGAGAAAAATGGCTCATTGGCCAGAGGGAGAGACTGAAGTATGCCTGATGCAGGAGAAAGAAGGCCTTCATTCTCCGGAACCCTGGCGATCTTTTGCCTGGATGTTTCTTTTCCTATAGCCCCTATCGCAAGAGAAGATACTAGAGACTCTCTTTTCATCCCGTGGAGGGACGCAGAGCTTGCAATTTCACCGAGGTAAGCAACTGCGATTCTGACTGCCGCTTCCATCTCCTGCTCAACTGCAGACTTCCCGACTGCATGAAGGGAATAAATGATACTGAAACCTGTATCGGACATTTTCTGTTCCCTTGCAGCCTCAGCCATCCTTCCCAGAGAAATAAGGGAAATTAAAACCCCAAGTTCCATTTTTTGAAGGGCGGCTGCATTTCCAATGTCTCTTATGCTGATTATAGCTCTTTTTGCATCGGGTTCAAGCCCTTTGTTTATGTATTTCGTTCCCCGTTCCGTTAAAAAATCTATAGATCTAAGCACACCCAGTTCATCATTATCCTTAGCCGAGCTTAAGCCAAGGTCTATTGCTCTGGCTTCGTTTAAAATAGACATTTGGATTACCCCAATTTCCTTACACATTGAAAAACATAAATATATCTGGCAGTTTTGCCGGCATTCAGGCTTCTTCTGTGTAGAAGCAGATGATGCGTAGTTCAGGTATTAACATGAGTTTAACATGAGTTTTTGCCCGGACTATTCTTTTAAAGGGCTCGAGAAAATTTATTAATCAATATCAGGAAACGTTCTCTTTCTTCTCATCTTTTTGTTCAATTTTTCTTCCAGTTTTTCGAGACCTGAATCCTCAAAACGCATGAGAGCTACTTCAGCTATAATAGATGCACTCACAAGATAGCGGTCCTGGGCATCAAACTTGATGGTTTCAAGGGAATAAGCTGCCTGAAGTATTGCCCTTTCAAGTCCCTGCCTATCGGCCGTCTTCCCAACCTCCCCGAGTAAACGCGCACTGGTGTCGGCAGTTTCTTTAAGGTTCTTTTCAATTGCCCCGGTCCCTATTTCCTGCAACAGAAATTCGGCGTTTAATGCTGCATCTTCGAAGTTCTGGCTTGCCGCAACTTTCCCCGTTTCCCCAAGTAAAGTCACTGTGCAATTTGCGGCATCCCCCAGGCTATGATTTGTTACGCTTTTTCCAATCTCCCCAAGAGCGAAAATGACTGCTATTGTTCCCTTTCGGGTTCTCGTGAAGGCTGCAGTATTTCCCATCTCCCCAAGGCAGGAAGCTGCAATCTTTGCGGGAACCTCCATTTTCTGCTCCCCTGCCGTCTTTCCAATTTCACCTATAGCAAGAGCTATATTGACAATGGCGTCTTCCATCCCTTGCCTGCAAGCCTCTTTTGCAACCGGGGAATAAAGAAGAAGGGTATTTGTAACAACCATTTCTAATCCAGCGAGAGCTGACGCTATTCCGATCTCTTTTATATGTTTGATTAATCTTTTAGTATCACTTTCCTGTCCTTCTTTTGCGTATTTTACTGCAAGCTCTGACAGGTAGTAAAGGACCTCAACTATACTTGCTTCGTCTTTTTGATCTACCGAAGCCAACCCTATCTCTAACGCCTCGTCTTCATCAAGCGGTAGAATCCTTCATGCCCCCAGATTCGCTTTTAATTAAGTATAGATATGTGAGGATATTAGCTTTGTTATGAGAGAAATAAAAAAAGTAATCTGAAGAATTCCCCTGAAGAATTCCCCTGAAGAATTCCCCTGAAGAATTCCCCTGAAGAATTCCCTCTTTTTTTCTTAATGGAAAGAGGAAAATTGGTTGATCCTATAGGAGATCCCTGAGACATAGATTAAAATGGGCAAATTCCCCATTACAAAAAATTATAAATAGGTATATACGGAACTAAGACATCGGTTGCTTGCGGGTAAATAAAAACCTCATTTCACACACAAGATAATCGAAAAGATTACTCTTGAAGGATAGGTTTAAATCCCTTCTTCCTGTCCGTGACTAACGTTAACTCGTGAGCAACTATCCTTTCTATCTTTTCTTTTAAAGCTTGACGATTTAAACTGCGTTTATAAACGTCTGATGTATGAAAAATATTGATCCGGGAATAGGACTCCCGAACCTGGATTGCCTGAAGATCAGGTACTTAAATTTTCGGCTTAGAATACAAGCCCGAGGTCTTCAAGCTGCTTTCTTGCAGAGTTGTATACCTGGACGTATTCTTCTGTTGGGGTGATGGTCTTTACGTCGTAGCATTCCTGGAAGGTCTTTCCTGCCGGAGCGCTTGCGTAGT
>JBFHIK010000308.1:0-3693 GCA_041596555.1 Methanosarcina sp. | reverse complement strand
TTTTTAACAACCGTTTTTTAACAACCGTTTTTTAACAACCGTTTTTTAACAACCGTTTTTTAACAACTGTTTTTTAACCTTAAAGCCATTTTTAAAGATTGAATTTCGATTGTCATTTTATAATTGCAGTTTTTGAACAGCCGTATTAACAACCTTTTTTATTGCCATTTTTTAGAATTGTTTATACAGCTGTTTTATGAAAATTCTCGTAAAGTTGGGTATGACCTGCAAGAGTTTTTTTGTTAATATCCACTGCTAGCGGTTCCGCGAAAACTACACAAAATAAAGATTGACACAGAAAATGCATCCAAAGAACACATTTTCTGTGCAGAGTGCCGTTTTAGAGTAAGGCTGCTTTTACTTTACTGACGACATCGGTGGCACTTTCTCCGTAGATGTCTGCGCCAATCTTGTCTGCCCAGTCCTGGGTGCATGGAGCCCCACCGACCATGGTCTTTACCTGGTCGCGAACGCCTGCTTCTTTGAGCTGTTCTTCGATCTGGATCTGGTTGACCATGGTGGTAGTCATAAGGGCGGAGGATGCAACAATCTGGGGTTTGAGTTCCTTTACTTTCTCAATAAAGGTGCCGATTGGGACGTCTCTTCCAAGGTCCACAACATTGAAGCCTGCAATGTTGAGCATGGAGGCAACGATATCCTTTCCAATGGAGTGGATGTCACCTTCGATGGTCCCGATGACAACGGTTCCAAGGTTCTTGGTCTGGGATTTGCGTTTTTCCATTTCCGGCTTCATGACTTCAATACCTGCATTCATTGCCTCAGCGGCTGCAAGTACATGGGGGAGGAAGAGAGTGCCCTGTTCGAACTGTTCTCCTACTTCCATCATGCCTGCGGTAAAGCCCTTCTCAATGATTTCTACAGGGTCAACACCTGCTGCAAGAGCTTCTTCTGCAACTTCTGCTGCGAGTTCTTCGTCAAAATCGGTGATTGCGTCTTTTGCTTTTGCAATGATTGCTTCTATGCTTGCCATTTTTAGATCTCCTGAATATCCTTATATTGAAATTACATGCCTTTGAAAGCCTTGTCAGCTCTGTCGACAACTGCCTTCATGTCTTTGAGGATGTCGGCGTCGATTGGTTTAACTACGTGGTTTTTGAGGACGTCTACGACCTTTTCGTGTGCAGCGGTTGCAAGGTCCTTTGAACCGGCTGCTGCCCAGTCACCGAACATGCGCCTGTCGATGAGCATGGGGTCGGAGGGGTAGTTCACAAGCTGCCTGGTCTGTTTAAGGGCGAGGAAGTTATTTCCAATACCTACTTTCTGGATAGACTCGACTGCGAGGGTTTCCTCATTGACAGGGACTCCCTGCAGGGCCTTCTTGGTCATCTTGATGATATCGTTGTCAATAACGAGCTGTTCCATAGAGAAAGTCATACCAAGCTCAAGCATCCCGGCGCCGTAGAGGGTGTTTGCCCCTGCGAGGGCGGGAAGGAGGCATGTCATGGTCTTCTCGTGTCCAGCCTGGTTGTCCGGGACCTTTGCATCAGACTAGGTGCCTGCCACGAATGCGGGGAGGCCATAGAACTGGGCGAGCTTTGCGACAGATGCGCTGATCAGGCCGAGTTCGGGAGATCCGACGGGAGCAGTACCCTTCTTCAGGTCGAAGGTGGTTGTGGAACTTCCGTACCATACTTTGGTTCCGGGTACTGTGAGCTGAGCGAGAGTGATACCTGAGAGTACTTCGGCATTGTGAGTAACAAGGGTTCCTGCAAGGTATACAGGGGAAGAACCACCGGACATTGCCATACTCAGGACGTTTACAGGGATTCCAAGGCGGGCACCCTTTATGATGACCTGGCAAGCGTTGACACTGAGCTCGAGAGGGCTGGTTGGGCAGAGGAGCATAGAGAAAATTGGTTTCTTCCGGGCTTCTTCTCCGTCGCCGCCGTAGTAAGCTTTTGCGATGTCCCAGTAGTATTCGACGTTTTCGCCGACTGGATCAATGTGATGGAAGTGTTTTGCGGTGTTGGTAAGGGGGGTGAAGGTCTCGTGGACGTCCTGGGCACCCTGGCCTGCAATATCCCTTGCAGAGACCGGGAGAGAGAAGTAATCGATGTTTTCTGCCCAGTCACAGAGTTTTGCGATGTCTGCAATGTCCTGTTCTACGGAGTCTACGGTTACGTACTTGCCGTCCTGGTACTTGCACATCTTAACGCCAGTACCGAAACAGGTCCAGTGAACCTTTCCGCCGGCTTCCTGCACAGTGTTGAATTTCTTGTCGCGGCCCCAGAGGACAAACCTGGAGGGAGCGAGCTGAAGAGCTCTTCTTACAAGATATTCAGGGATCTTTACAATCTGAGTCTTTTCGTCAACTTCACAGCCATTTTCCTTGAAGATCTGCCTGGCTTCCGGGTCGGAGACCTGGACACCGGGGTCCATCAGAACTTCCATTGAGGCGTAGTGAATTGCCTTAAGTTCGTCGTTAGTAAAAAGGTTTAATTCCACACCGTTAAGTGCGTTGAATCCTGCAACTGCATTACATTTTGCCATTTTGTAACCTCCGAATAAAAATAATTTAAACGAGCAGTTCTTTTGCCTTTGCAACAGCTTCACTTGCGTTTTCTGCGTAACAGTCTGCGCCGATCTTGTCAGCCCATGCCTGGGTTGCTGGTGCGCCCCCGATCATGACCTTTACTTTTTCCCTCATACCTTCTTCCTTGAGGAGTTCGATAACGCCTTTCTGTCCAGGAAGAGTTGTGGTCATAAGAGCGGAAAGCCCGATCATATCAGCATTGACTTCCTTTGCCTTCTCGACAAAGTTCTTGATTGGGACATCACGGCCGATGTCATGCACTTCAAAACCAGCAGATTGGAGCATTGTGGACACGATGGATTTGCCGATGTCATGGACATCGCCTTCTACGGTACCGTTCACAATGACACCTACTTTTGAGCTGGAAGCGCCTTCAGGCATAAGATCCTTAAGAACTGCAACTCCTGCAGTCATTGCGTCGGCAGCCATCATCACGTGGGGTAAGAAAAGTTTGCCTCTCTCAAAGAGGACACCCACTTCATTCATGCCTGCAGCAAGCCCTTTTTCGATAATTAATGCGGGATCCAGTTCTCCTTTTGCCTTTTCAACGGCAGCGAGTACCGCATCCTTTTTACAGGTAATTACAGCGCCTGCAAGTTCCTGAAGTAATTCTTCTTGGCTAATGTTGCATCCTCCGTTTTAGTTTTTGAACTATGGAGACGACTCGACCCAAAATATACATGAATAATCATGAACATTTTGGCTGCAAGCTCACGCTCTATGAGTCATGAGATGCACGAGAAGTAACTCATGATTACCATGGGTGGGAAACCATGATTGCCACAAGCAAAACTACGAAATCATGAAAGATTCATGATTGTCATGATTGGGGTTCATGAGCATTTAGCAGAGGGAGTATTTATGGTGCCATTTTAAATCCCGTCTGATAACTCATCTTTACAGATGTCTCCAAAGTTAGATTCGATTTACTGGTATAAATATTTTGTTAGAAAACACATCCCAAAAAAGAGAGTTATATAAATACTTTTTGGATGAAACGTTTTAAAGAGAGTTTTTGGGAGAGAAAAAGAGAGGATCAAACGAAAAATATAAATACATAATATTAAAAATTGGCACTAACAGGTACTTTTAAGATGAAAAGTAAAGTTAACATAGGGAATATTCAGGAAAAGTATTAG
>JBFHIK010000307.1:0-3712 GCA_041596555.1 Methanosarcina sp. | reverse complement strand
TTGTGCTCGTTGATACCTCAGGTTCCATGCACGGGACCCCACAGACCCTTGCCAAGTCTGCCGTGCTTGCCATGGCAAAGCTGATGCTCTCCCAGCAGAGGGACATGAAAGTTATCCTTTTTGCGTCTACCAGCCAGCACCTGGAAATCGAGCTCAGCAGCAGGAAAAAGATGTCCGAAAAATTCCTGAATTTCCTGCTATATACATTTGGCGGCGGGACGGACTTCAATACTGCGCTTGCCTCGGGCCTTAAATCCCTGAAAGAAAAGGACTTTCAGGGTGCAGACCTGCTCTTCATCACGGATGGAAAGTCCGAGATTTCTGACGAGCTTGTTCTGGCTCGCTGGGAAGAGGCAAAAAAGAAGTATAACGCAAAGGTCTACTCGCTGATCGTTGGAGGCAGTGGAGCAGGCGGGCTTTCGGAGCTTTCAGATTACACGTATATTGTGGAGATAGAGCAGGATTTAGAGGGCACGGAAGGAAGAGTAAGGTTAATAGAATCCACTATAAATGAATCTTCATAAAGTATATTTTGTAAAATATGAAGGCAGAAGATTAATATGGTTGATAATATTGCGTCAAAAGTTTTCGGGAAATACCGGGGGAAAGTTGTGGAAAATATCGATCCTCCGGGGATGGGCAGGGTCCAGGTCTTTGTTCCTGCAGTCCCGGGGAAAAATTATGCGAGCCGGGCAATGCCCTGTGTGCAGTATGCAGGAGAAGATATCGGGTTTTTTGCTCTCCCGCCTGTTCTGGAAGGGATTTGATGCCTGGTTTTAATTCTAAATCTCCCGGTGTATACATAGAAGAAATTCCCGGTGGGATTCGCACAATTAAGGGGGTCAGCACCTCAACAACTGCTTTTGTCGGCAGAGCCCTTAAAGGTCCCCCGGAAAAGCCTGTTCTTATTCACAATTTTGTAGACTTTGAAAGAACTTTTGGAGGACTCTGGGAAAAGAGCACGATGAGTTTTGCCGTACAGCAATATTTCCTCAACGGTGGCAGTGAGGCTCTTATCGTGTGCGTAAAAGGATCCATGCCTGACACGAGTCCTGATTCCGGAGATGAGGGGGATATTCGGGATGAAGACCTTGTGCCTGCCAGCCCGGATACCCGGAAAGGAATCTATGCGCTTGAAAATGCCGAAATATTCAATATTCTTTGCCTGCCTCCCCTGAGCTCTGAAAAAGACCTTACCCCGGATACCATTGCAAGGGCAGCCAGCTATTGTGAAAAGCGCAGGGCTATGCTGTTAATAGACCCCCCTGCAGAAGCTAAAGACCCAGATTTGATAAAGGAATTTTTAAGGGATAAGCTGCAGGTATCATTGAAAAGTTCCGGGAAAAAGAATGCAGCACTTTTTTTCCCGCGCATCAGGATGGCAAATTCTCTAAAAAAGAATCTGTTAGAAGATTTTGCGCCTTGCGGAGCCATAGCAGGGGTCTTTGCCCGCACGGACAGAAGTTCTGGGGTCTGGAAAGCGCCTGCAGGCATTGGGGCAATTCTTTATGGGGTTAGCGAATTAAGCTACACCCTTAATGATTCTGAAAACGGAGAACTTAACAGGCCAGGAGTCAACTGCTTGCGCACGTTTCCTGCAAGAGGCAGTGTTGTCTGGGGAGCCCGCACCCTTGAAGGAGCCGATACCGTTACAAGCGAATGGAAATACATTCCTGTCCGCCGCCTTGCACTCTATATAGAGGAGTCTCTTTTTAAGGGCACAGAGTGGGTAGGCTTCGAGCCTAATTCAGAACCTCTGTGGGCCCGGATCCGCCTGAACATAGAGGCATTCATGAATAACCTTTTCAGACAGGGAGCTTTTCCGGGAAAAACTCCTCAGGAAGCCTATTTTGTGAAATGCGATTTGGAAACCACCACCCCCGATGAGGTAAGTAAGGGAATTGTCAACATTATTGTGGGTTTTGCTCCGCTTAGGCCTGCAGAATTCGTGATTCTTAGAATTCAGCAGAGAGCCGGAGAAATCCAGCCCTGAGGAATTGATTGAAATGGCAGGTTTCAGGAACAATACGGATGTTTTTAGTGCAGAAAGCTTTAATGAAGAGCGATTTAAGGCAAATAAATTTAATGAAGGGCGCTTTAAGGCAGAGGGCTTTAATGAAGAGCGTTTTGACCCCTGCAAAAACTTCAAGTTCCGCGTGATGTGGGACGGAAAATGCGTGGCTTTCGCAAGCAAGGTTGGAAACTTGAAGCCTTCTGCAAATACGGTAAAAAGTAAAGAAGCAGGATCCCCACTCAGAACCCGGATAACTCCTGGCAAAGCAGGAACTGAGCCGGTAACTGTAACTCATAAGTCTCTCATTCTGGAAGAAGGGATTATCCATGACCCGGAATTTGAGCTATGGGCTAAAAAAAGCCGGAATTATATTCTCCATATGGAAGAGGCAGTTTCTCATAAGGATTTTCGGAAAGATCTCGTAATTGAGGTTTATAATGAGGCAGGAAAGCTGGCTTCTGTGTATAAGGTCTACAGGTGCTGGGTCTCGGAATACCAGGCACTGCCCGAGCTTGATGCAAGTGGTAATGCTGTGGCAATTCAGTCTATAAAACTTGAAAATGAAGGCTGGGAAAGAGACCAGGGAATTTCGGAATCTGGGGATTCCGCTGAGCCGGATGTGTCAGATGATCCTGCTCCCGCTGAGTCCTGATTCTCATAGAAGGGGACAAGCGCAAAATAAAAAGAGTGCAGAGGGAAACCTGTTTCTTTTACGTGAAAGGAGTTGGCGGGTACTTAAAAATCAGGATCAAAATCAATAACGAAATAAGAAGAGATATGACTATACTGATCATTTTTTTTATGTTCATTTTTACCGCTCCAATGCAATTGAAAGGACTGTAATCTATAAAAAACATCTCATTTTATATGAGGACGTTCTACATGTGATTTTTTATTAAATGAAGAATTATCAATTTAAGTTATTGTTTTTATCACTTCACAGTAATTTATCACTTCACAGTAATTTATCACTTCACAGGCATTTTCAGCAAACAACCCCTTTTCAGGTGAAACAATGGGAAGCCAGAAATTCATCCGGGATCCGCAGCAAATCGAAGCCATCCTTTCAAAAGCAAAATTCCTCCGCCTCGCCCTTTCCGATGCAGAAACCCCATACATAGTCCTCATGTCCTTCGGCTATAAGGAAAACGCTATTTACCTGCACAGCTCCCGGGAAGGCAGGAAAATTGATCTCTTAAAAAGGACCCCCCGGGTCTGTTTCGAAGCCGACATCGAAACCGAAGTGATCACTGCTGAGGACCCCTGCAAGTACAATGTCCGCTACAGGAGTGTTATCGGGCACGGGCAGGCAAAGTTTCTGGAAGATTACAATGAAAAAGTCGAGGGGCTTATCGTGCTTTCTGAGCATTACGGAAAGAAGGGGCCGTTTGAGTTTGAAGAGTGGAAGGTTAACAGGTTGTGTGTGATCAAGATCGAGATTAAGAAGATGACGGGGAAAGAAAGTGGATTTTAACGAGAAGGCGGGAAGTCCCCTTCCTCGGAGTGAAGCGACAGGTGGGAGATGAAAGCCGTCAACTTCCCCATTAATATTCATCGTGATTAGTTAAATACATATATTCATAGTTTCATCTTTTTATTGATAATATATTCTATGCCAGTAGACTCTTTGAAAAAATATGTAGAAAGTCAGGGTAATTATGCAACTAACAAAAAAGATTAAGATATATCCTACAGATG
>JBFHIK010000306.1:0-3712 GCA_041596555.1 Methanosarcina sp. | reverse complement strand
CCTTCACCGAAGCCGAACTTGCATGCGTTCCGTCAGGCTGGCATATCCTGGGGGATATAGTAATAGTCAGCATCCCTGAAAGCCTCTATGAAAAAAAGCTCCTTATAGCCAGAGCTCTGCTCTCCATGTGCCCAAAGTGCAAAAGCGTTGTAAGGGACCTTGGGATCGAAGGGCAGTTCCGCCAGCCAAAAAGAGAACTTCTCCTCGGAACCTCCACGGAAACCGTCCATAAGGAACACGGCTGCTTTTTCAAGCAGGATGTAACAAAAGTGATGTACTCCAAAGGCAACCTGGATGAGAGAAAAAGGATGAGTAAAATGGGAAGCGGGGAAGTTGTGGTGGACATGTTTGCAGGGATAGGGTATTTTTCAATTCCCATGGCTGTCCATGCGCGGCCGAAAAAAATCATCTCGATAGAAATTAATCCGGAGTCCTTTGCCTACCTGAAGGAAAATGTCAGGCTGAACCAGGTGGAGGATATTATTACCCCGGTTCTGGGGGACTGCTCACAGGCTGCTCCAGAAGGGGAGGCTGACAGGGTTATTATGGGTTATGTGGGAACAACACACCATTATCTGGAACCGGCTATGAAAGCTTTGAAAAAAAGCGGAGGAATCCTGCATTACCATGAAACAGTGCCTGAAAACCTCGCCAGGACCAGGCCTGAAGAAAGGATAAAAAAAGCTGCCGGATGCCTGGGAAAAAAAGTTGAGATCCTGGCAAACCGAAGGATTAAGAAGTATTCTCCTGGGGTCATGCATGTGGTCTTGGACGCATGGATCTTTGAGTGAAGGTTTTAACTCTAGTTTTTAGCCGGGGATATTTTTTCATCCGTTCCGTAAAATTAGGCCTGCGATCAGCTTTTCTCCGGGAATAAACGGTTATCGGACTTTTTTACTCCGTGCGAGGAACCTGATATGACACTAACATCCATGCCAAGAATCTTTCTGTAAATATTTCTTTTCTGCACAATAGGCCACCACCCATAAAGGAAAACATAAATCGGCTCCCACATAGCAACCCAGCCGATGATAGTCAGGCCTTCGGAAAGCATGGTTATCAGCAGCCCACCTTCAAAGGTTGAAAGAAACCTGATCATAAGCAGGCAGAGAAAGAGGAAGATAACGGCAATTGTCATGTTCCTTCTCCCCCGCTGAAGAAACCTTCTCAGGTCTATTTCCGTAAGGACTTTTTTGTAGAGGAAATGATTACTGATTGCTTCTTTAAGGGTACGCTCCGTTTCTCCATTAAATTCGGAAGGGGGAACATGAATTATGATTTCGAGAGGTTTTTTAAGAGGAAATTCCCCAACTATATTGTAAATATACACTTCTGCGTCTTCATCAAGCTCTTTTTCGTGAAATGGAGCAGGATCAAGGGAATTAAAGATCTGCATCATACTGTGAAGTTCAAGTTCAATTAAGAGCTTTCCTTCGCGCTCTTTGTAAAGGGCTTCCGTCCCTCTCGGGGAAAAATCCACCCTTCTGACCATTTTTAATCTACCTTCTATAGAGCTTATTTAGATTCATACAAACACACTTTAAAATATTAATATGTTCTATATAAGGCTTTACTTTTCCAGTTTCAGATATCAAGCCATTCAGGGAGCTTTTTTTGCCGTAAAACGATACTCTTGAGATCTCTCCCCTGCCGGAGACCTTTTTCCTATGTAGACATCCATATGTATTATTTTTTTGTAAATGTTGCGCCTGTGGACAATCGGCCACCAGCCGTAGAGGAAAATATGTACTGGCTCCCACATAGCAACCCAGCCGATGATAAGGAGCCCTTCAGAGAAAAGAGTGTTCACCAGGCTTTCTTCAAAAGCCGAAAGCAGCTGGATCACGAGCAGGCAGAGAAAAAGGAAGGTAAGGGCTATTATAAGGTTTCTTCGCCCCTGATGAAGCAACCTTTTCAATTCGATATCAGCAAGGAGTTTTTTGTAAGAGAAATGGTTCTTTATAGCTTCTTTAAGGTCGGTTTCGATTTGTGCACTGACATCGGCAGATGGAAGATATATCATGATTTCAAGGGGCTTTCTAAGGGGGAATTCGTCTACAGCATTATAGAGGTATTCTTCTGCATCCAGATTGAGCTCTTTTTCGTGAAATGGAGCAGGGTCAAAAGAATCAAAGAGCTGAAGAAAGCTTTTGAGTTCGAGTTCAATCACAGGCTTTCCTGCGTGCTCCCTGTAAAGAGCTTCCGTCCCTTCACCTGAAAATTTATTCTTCTCGTCTGATCTCATTCCTGCTCTAATATATTTCCCCTCTGACAGGTTTCATAAAGATGTATCACAATAAAAGATTATCTTTTCGATAAGGAATATAGAATTCGGCAGTTAGTTACGCGATTTTTCAGGAAAAGTTCCAATTCAGGTTTTTTCCGAACTTTTATCCTGAACATTCTTTCCTGAACATTCCTTCCTGAACATTCCTTCCTGAACATTCCTTCCTGAACATTCCTTCCTGAAAGTATATGCCCGTTTGAAGAGAAACAATACTATACTTTGCTAAATATATTTTTGGATCCAATCCAGGTTAGATTGAACAGGGTTTGGACCCATATTTATTCTGGGGGTGTCAGACGCAATGTTATTGATGGATATAATAACCTGGGAGCCGAAAGACTCAGAAAAAGTAGCGGAATTTTATGCGAATTATGAATACCCAAAGGGAATAAAAGTGATTAACGAGTGGACTGACCTTACGGGCTACCGCACGTTTGTGATTTACGAAACTGACGATGAGAAAACGTATGCAGCTTCAGTGCTTCCTTTTATTGGACTCTGCAGGTTCGAGACATTTCCGATCATGAAACTGGATAAATTTATGCAGATGGCTCAGGAACTTACTGAAAAATCTGGAGGAAAAGGGGCTGAAGGGACGGCACATGGTGAAGGAGTCGCTGGAGAAGAAATCCTGAATCAAATAAAGAGGCTTGAAGAGAGAGTCCAGCGTCTGGAACATCACTCTTTTATCCAGCAGGAGGACACGACCTGAACCTTAAAGAGCGAGAGGAGAATAAGTAAACTCTCTCAAATTTATTTTTCAAACTTATTTTTCAAGCGCGCTTTCAAATTTGTCTGCACCCATGCGGTAGATGTGCCAGCCGTCAACAGGCCCGGCTCCGAAGTATTCATAGAACTCCCTTGCAGGGTTCCAGTCAAGAACTGTCCACTCCATTCTCCCGCAGTTCCTTTCTTTTGCAAGCTTAACACAGTGGAGGAACATTGCTTTTCCTATCCCTTTTCCCCGAAACTCTGGTTTCACAAAAATATCTTCAATATAGAGCCCCTGTTTTCCTACAAAGGTAGAGAAGTTGTGGAAGAAGACTGTAAAGCCTGCAGGCACCCCCTCGAGTTCGGCAAAGAAAACCTCAGCGTAGGACTTTTCCCCGAACATGGACTCTGTCAGGGATTCTTCGGTGGCTGTGACCAGGTGGGAGAGTTTTTCAAATTCAGCAATGCCTTTAACAAATTCAAGAATAAGGGAAACATCTTCTTTTTGTGCAGTGCGGATATTCAAACCGGGTTTTGTCTCAGTTTCAGCCATTTTATTCCTTCTATTTTTTTACTTTTTAAAAATTATCAGCAAATATCATCCTATAATTATCATCCTATAATTATCATCCTATAATCCCAATAAGTTTGAAGAGGTTCATCTTACCTCAGCAGGAGGCCCCTTCCTCGATATTTCCGGCTTGCCGGAAATGG